>JBEBWH010000075.1:0-11179 GCA_040392305.1 Bradyrhizobium sp.
CTGTAGCCGTCGTCGTAGCTGATGAAGTTGATCTTGCGGCCGTTGATGCCGCCCTTGTCGTTGATCATCTTGAAATAGGCGGCTTCGGTCTTGCCGATCACGCCATAGGCGGACGCCGGGCCGCTGTATGGCATGATGTTGCCGATCTTGATCTCGGTGTCGGTTGCCCCGGTGTCGTACTTCTTCTGCGCCAGCGCGCTGCCGCTCGTGGCGGCGAGTGCGAGGGCCGCCGCCGAGAGGGCGGCGAAGCCTAGCTTGAACCTGTCCGTCATGGTTTTCCTCCTGTGGTCTTTTTCAGTTTTGCGAGCGAGTTCTGCAGCAGGACGGCCGCTTGCCGCGCCCCGTGGGGCACGACAAAGATGATGACGAGCAGCAGCACGCCGAACACTGCGCCCGAGAGACCCTTGGAGATGCTTTCGGCGATGTTGGGAACGAACACGATGAATGCCGCGCCGGCCAGCGAGCCGGGCAGCCAGCCGACGCCGCCCACCACCATGCCGAGGAACAGCGCGATGGCGAGCTGGAACGTGTAGCCGTCGGGGGCGACGAACTGCACGGCGATGGCGCCGAGGCCGCCGGCGATGCCGGTGATGCCGGCGCTGATGCCGAAGGCCACGGTTTTGTAGAACGAGACGTCGATGCCCATCGCCGACGCCGCGATCTGATTGTCCCGGATCGCCATCATCGCGCGTCCGGAGCGCGAGCCGAGCAGGTTGACGGCAGCGATGTAGATCAGCACCGCGATCGCCAGCGTGAGATAGTAGAGCCACATGTCCTGCGAGACCGGCAGTCCGAACGGGGCGTCGGGCTTGGTGATGACGAGCCCCTGCACGCCGCCGGTCCAGTGTTCGAAGGCTCCGATCTTCAGAAGCTGAGGCATCGCGACCGCAAGCGCGAAGGTGGCCAGTGCGAGATAGATGCCGCTGAGGCGCAGCGCCGGAAAGCCGAACAGGAAGCCGACGATGAAGCAGATGATGCCGGCGACCGGCAGCGTGAGCAGATAGTTGACGCCGGCGAATTCCATGAGGATGGCGGTGGTGTAGGCGCCGATGGCGTAGAACGCGCTATGACCCAGCGAAAACTGGCCGCTGGCGCCGGTCAGGATATTGAGCGCCAGCACGGCGAGACCGTAGATCAGCACCATCGTCATCTGGAAGATGACGAAATTCTTCATGAACAGCGGGGCGATGAGGAGAAGTCCGAGCGTGATCGCGAGCGAGATATTGCCGAAGGTGGCGAGCCTGCGGGGACGGGCCTGGGCAGGGGCCGCCTTGCCGGCGATGGTATCCTGGATGGCGTTCATGCTCACACCCGCTGTACGACGATGCGGCCGAACAGGCCGTTGGGCTTGACCACCAGCACGATGACGATGAGCGCCAGCGCGATCGGAAGCTTCAGTTCATTGCCGGCGCCGGGAATGTAGGTTCCGACCAGGTTCTCGATGACGCCGACGAGAAAGCCGCCGACGACAGCGCCGAGCGGACTGGTGAGGCCGCCCAGCACCGCGGCCGCGAAGCCGTAGAGCAGCACGCCCCCCATCATGTTGGGTTCGAGGAATATGACGGGAGCGATCAGCATGCCGCCGATGGCGCCGATGGCGCTGGCCATGCCCCAGCCCAGCGCCACCATCCAGCTCGTATTGATGCCGACCAGCCGCGCCGATTCCGGCAGCAGCGCGGCCGCGCGCATGGCGAGCCCGATCCGGGTGAAGCGGAAAAACAGATAGAGCAAAATCAGGAGCGCCAGCGTGACGCCGATCATGCCCGCCTGATGCGTGCTGATCAGTTCGCTGCCGAGAAACGGCGTCGTGCCGAACGGCGTCGGAAACGGCTTGACCGTGAAGTCCCATGTCAGGCCGGCAACGCTGTTGATGATGGCGAACAGCGCGATGAAGCCCGCGACATTGGTGAGAATCGGGGCCGTCGCCAGCGGCTTGAACAGCGTGCGCTCGATCACGATGCCGGCGGCGAAAGAGATCGCCAGCGTGAGCAGGAAGGCCCACCAGTAGGGGATGTCCCATTGCATCAGCTGCCAGGCGATGAAGGTGGAGAACATCGCCATTTCGCCCTGGGCGAAATTGAGATGATCGATGGCCTGAAAGATCATGACGATGGCGAGCGCCATACAGGCATAGATCGCGCCGGTGGAGATGCCGGCGATCACCTGATTCCAGAAAAGCTCCATCACCTGCTCCTCAGTATCCCAGATAGGAGCGACGGACATTCTCGTCGCTGGCGATCTCCCCGGCCGCTCCCGCCATCACGATGCGGCCGGTCTCGATCACATAGGCGGTCTCCGCGAGTTCGAGCGCGAGCTGCGCGTTCTGCTCGACGACGAGGATCGTCACCTTGTCCTCGCGATTGATCTTGCCGAGGATCTGGAACAGGTCCTTCACCACGAGCGGCGCGAGTCCGAACGAGGGCTCGTCGAGCAGCATCAGGCGCGGCCGCAGCATCAGGGCGCGGGCCACCGCGAGCATCTGCTGCTCGCCGCCCGACAGCGTTCCCGCCTGCTGGTGGCTGCGCTGCTTGAGCACCGGAAAGTGTCCGTACATGCGTTCGATGTCGTCGCCGATCTGATTGCGATCGCCGCGCGAGATGGCGCCGAGCTGGAGATTTTCCTCCACTGTCATCGTGGTGAAGGTGCCGCGTCCTTGCGGGACATGGGCGATGCCCAGCCTGACGATCGACTCGGTCGACTTGCCGAGGATCGGCTTGCCGTCGAACTCGATCGCGCCGGTCGTGCGCAGCATGCCGCAGATGGCGCGCAGCGTCGTCGTCTTGCCGGCGCCGTTGGCGCCCAGCAGCGTCGTGACGCTGCCCTCGTCGAGCGAAAAGGTCAGCCCGTGCAGCGCCTGGATCTGACCGTAATAGGCCCGGAGGTCGGACACCGTCAAAAGCGCCATCAGTCCTTGCTCCCCAGATAGGCCCGGATCACGTCGGGATCGGCCTGCACCTGCGCCGGCGTGCCTTCCGCGAGCTTCCTGCCGAAGTTAAGTGCGACGACATGGTCGGCGATTTTCATCACCAGTCCCATGTGATGCTCGACGAGCAGAACCGTGACGTTCTGCTGGTCCCTGATGCGACGGATCAGGTCGCCGAGCTGATAGACTTCCTCGTGATTGAGGCCGCCGGCGGGTTCGTCGAGCAGGAGAATCTTCGGGCGCGCTGCCAGCGCGCGGCCCAGTTCGACGCGCTTCTGGGTACCGAACGGCAGCCCGGCGACGACGATATCGGCGACGTCATCGAGGTTGAGATAAGCGATGATTTCGCTGGCGCGCTCGTCGATCTCCTGCTCGGTGCGACGAGCCCGCGCGAGCCGCAGCGAGTCGCTGATGACATCGCCGCTCGTCCGCGAATGCGCGCCGACGCGGATGTTGTCGCGAACGGTGAGGTGGGGAAACAGCGCGACGTTCTGGAAGGTGCGGCCGATGCCGATCTCGGCGATGCGATGCGCGGGCCGGGTGAGGATGCTCTCGCCATCCATCAGAATGTCGCCGCGACTCGGCTGATAGAGCCGGCTGAGGCAGTTGAAGAGCGTTGTCTTGCCGGCGCCGTTGGGTCCGATGAGGCCGAGGATCTGCCCTTGCCTCATGTCGAACGACACGCCGTTCAGCGCGATGATGCCGCCGAATACCACGCTGACGTCGCGGACGGCGAGCAGAGGGCCTGCGCCCTGCGCCATCGCGGCCCGACTCATCGAGCGCACGCCTGCTTCGCCGCGCACTGGCTCTTGCCCATGCGCCGGCGATGATTGCTATTTGATCTCCTCGACCATGCGCGCAATCTTTCCTCCCCTCATTTTCGGCTTTCTGTTTTCTATTGGTCGGATCGGGTTTGCCGCGCCGCCATTAAGAGCCGTTTGAATATTTCTTACCATCGTCACCAGACGAGGTCCAATATCGTTGAGTAGACGTTCTTCCGTGAAGCGGAATGCAGGAGCGCCGCAATTGAAGGCATAAGGCCCCGTACCGTCGTTGAGATTGAGAGCGACGCCGGCGGCATGGACATCGTCCTGCCATTCGCCGACTGAAATCGCGAAACCGTGTCTGGCGACGATCTCGCCCGAGCGCGCGATGCCGTCGCGGATCTTGCTCCAGCGGCTGCCATAGTGGTCGCGCATCTCGCGCATCAGCAGCGTGCGTTCCTCGGCCGGCAGCGCCCACAGATAGGCGCGCCCCATGGCCGTGGTTGCGATCGGAACGCGGGAGCCGACATCGAGTTGAACGCCGAGCGCGAGGCCGTCGCGGCTTTGTCCGAAATAGATCATGCTGAGGCGATCGCGCCCGCCGACGGCGACGGCGCCGCCCGTCTCCCGCATCACCTGCTCGCGATAGGTTTCCGACAGGTGCCGGATGCCGAGATTGGCCAGCGCGGAATAGCCGAGCGCCATCGCCGCGGGCGTGAGCTGATATTTTTCGAAACGCGGGATCTGCACCAGGTAGCCGAGCCGCGTCAGCGTGTAGGTCAGTCGCGACACCGTCGGTTTAGGCAGGTTGGTGCGGGCGGCAATTTCCTGATTGCCGAGCAGGCCGTCGTTGGGCCGGAATGCACGCAACACTTCGAGCCCGCGGGACAGCGCGATGACGAAGTTGCGATCGGTCGTCGCCTTCTTCTCTGGACGTGTCATGTGTCGGACTGTTCTCGTTGACAACGGACGCTCTTCAAAATAACGGTCCTTGTCAAGATGCGAAACTGAATTTTGCTAGGCGGAATTATAAAAATAGCGGCGGCAAGGAGAGTAGCATGAGCGAAGTGGTCAAGCTGGAGCGTCATGACGTCATCGCCATCGTCACGGTGGACAGCCCGCCCGTCAATGCGCTCAGTGCCGCGGTTCGCAAGGGCATCAGCGAGGCGGTGACGCGCGCGGCCGGCGATGCCTCCGTGCAGGCGATCGTGCTGGCCTGCGCCGGCCGGACCTTTGTCGCCGGCGCCGACATCACCGAATTCGGCAAGCCGCCGCAGCCGCCCTCTCTCAGCGATGTGATCGCCACCATCGAGAACTGCCCCAAGCCGGTGGTCGCCGCCATTCACGGCACCGCGCTGGGTGGCGGTCTGGAGCTGGCGCTCGGCTGTCACTATCGCGTCGCCATCAAGGACGCGCGCCTCGGTCTGCCCGAAGTCAAGCTCGGCCTTCTGCCCGGCGCGGGTGGAACGCAGCGGCTGCCGCGCGCGGTGGGGCCGGAACTGGCGGTGAAGATGATCGTCACCGGGGAGCCGATCTCGGCGAGCGCGGCGCTCAAGGCGGGCCTGATCGAGGAGATCGTCGAAGGGCCGGCTTCGGGCGCGGAAGCTTTCGCCCGCAAGGTGATTGCCGAGAAGCGGCCGCTGCGGAAACTGCGCGACGACGACAGCAAGCTCGCGGCCGCGCGCGCCGACCGCTCGCTCTACACCGATGCGGCAGCCGCCGCCAACAAGCGCAACCGGGGGCTGGAGGCGCCGCTCGTGTGCGCCGAGGCGGTGAGCTGGTCGCTGGATGTGCCTTTCGATGAGGCCTTGAAGAAGGAGCGGGAGGCGTTCCTCACGCTGGTGGCGGGGGATCAATCCAAGGCGCAACGCTACGCCTTCTTCGCCGAGCGCGCGGCGGCGAAGGTGGACGGCCTGCCGGAGAATACCCGGCCGCGCAAGGTCGAGCGGGTCGCGATCATCGGCGCCGGAACCATGGGCGGCGGCATCGCCATGTCGTTCGCCAATGCCGGCATTCCGGTGACGCTGATCGAGACGGCTGACGAGCCGTTGCAGCGCGGGCTCGGCGTCATGCGCAAGAACTACGAGGCGAGCGCGGCGCGCGCCGGCATTCCTGCCGACGCGCCAGCGCAGCGCATGGCGCTGATCAACGGCGCGGTCGGCCTCGAACACGTCAAGGATGCCGACCTCATCATCGAGGCGGTGTTCGAGACCATGGCGGTGAAGAAAGAGGTCTTCACCAAGCTCGATCAATACGCCAAACCGGATGCTGTGCTGGCCTCCAACACGTCCTATCTCGACATCAACGAGATCGCCGCCGTCACCAAGCGCCCGCAGGACGTGCTGGGCATGCACTTCTTCAGCCCGGCGAATGTCATGAGGCTGTGCGAGATCGTGCGGGCGGACAAGACCGCGCCGGATGTCCTGATGACCGCCGTGGCGATCGCCAAGCGTATCGGCAAGGTGCCTGCGGTGGTTGGCGTCTGCGATGGCTTCGTCGGCAACCGCATGCTGGCGGCCCGCTCCAGGCAGGCTGAGAAGTTCCTGTTCGAGGGCGCGTTGCCGCAGCAGGTCGATGCCGTCGTCACCAGATTCGGTCTGCCGATGGGGCCGTTCGCGATGGGCGATCTGGCCGGTCTCGATATCGGCTGGCGCTCGCGCAAGGATCGCGGCATCAAGTCGGAAATCGCCGATGCGCTGTGCGAGGCCGGACGTTTCGGCCAGAAGACCGGCAAGGGCTACTACAGATACGAGTCGGGGTCGCGCGCGCCGCTGCCGGACCCCGAGGTCGAGACGCTGATCGAGGAGACCTGCGCCCGCCTCGGCTTGAAGCGCCGCGCCATCGGCGACGAGGAAATTCTCGAGCGCATGGTCTATCCGATGATCAACGAGGGCGCGCGTATTCTGGAAGAGAAGATCGCGGCGCGCCCGAGCGACATCGACGTGATCTGGCGCTATGGCTACGGCTGGCCGGTCTATCGCGGCGGCCCGATGTTCTATGCCGATCAGGTCGGGCTCAAGCATGTCGCCGAGCGGCTGGCCTACTATGCCAGGGCCACCAACGATCCATCGCTGGAGCCCGCGCCGCTGCTCCGGCGTCTGGCCGACGAAGGCGGAACATTCGCCTCGCTGGCCAAGACGGCCTGACGCCGTGGCCGCCGCTGACGACGGGACTGGCTATCCGGGCGAGCGGTTCTATCCGCCGGGCGTGCGGTGGGACACGCCGATCCCGTTCGGCACATTGCCAGACCTGCTCGCGGGTGCGGCGGCGGATTTCGGTTCGCGCCCTGCGATCGAGTTCCGCGACCGGACGATCAGCTTCACCGAACTTCAGGCGATGGCAGAGACCGCGGCGGCTGCGTTTCTGCGCGCGGGGTACGGGCATGGCAGCACCGTGGCCCTGTTTCTCGGCAACTCGCCCGACCATCCGGTCAATTTCTTCGGAGCGCTCAAGGCCGGCGCCCGGCTTGCGCATCTCAGCCCGCTCGATGGCGAGCGGGCGCTGGCGCACAAGCTCGGCGACAGCGGTGCGCGCGTGCTCGTCACCAATAATCTGGCCGCGTTGTTGTCCACGGCGCTGAAGCTGCTCGACAAGGGGCTGCTTGATCGCGTGATCGTTTGCGACGATGAGGCGTGGGGCAGCGGCGGCAATGCGCTGGCGGCGCTGCCGGATCACCCCGCGATCGTGCGCTGGCGCGATTTCGTTGCGGACGTGACCGTGCCGGCGCGGTGGCCGTCGATTGCGCCGGATGACGTTGCGCTGCTGCAATATACCGGCGGCACCACCGGCCTGCCCAAGGGCGCGATGCTCACTCACAAGAATCTGACGGCGGCCGTGGGCATCTACGAGGTCTGGAGCGCGCCATCGCGCGCCGAACGCGGCGTCATCGAGCGGGTCATCTGCGTATTGCCGCTGTTCCATATCTATGCGCTGACGGTGATCCTGCTTCGCTGCATCAAGATGGGAGACCTGATCTCGCTGCATCAGCGCTTCGATGTCGCCGCGGTTCTTCGCGATATCGAGGTGAAGCGCGCAACCGCATTTCCCGGCGTGCCGACGATGTGGATCGCGCTGGCCAACGACCCGTCGCTGCCCGATCGCGATCTCTCGTCGCTGGCCTCGGCCGGCTCGGGCGGCGCGCCGCTGCCGGTGGAAGTGGCGCGGCTGTTCGAGCAGAAGACCGGGCTTGCGCTCAAGAGCGGCTGGGGCATGACCGAAACCTGTTCGCCCGGCACCAGCCATCCGACCGAGGGGCCGGACAAGCCGGGCTCGATCGGCCTGCAACTGCCCGGCATCGAACTCGATGTCGTCGCGCTCGATGATCCGACCCGCGTGCTGCCGCCGGGCGAGGTCGGCGAAATCCGCATTCGCGGGCCGAATGTGACGCCGGGTTATTGGAACCGGCCGGAGGAAACCTCCGATGTGTTTGTGGGCGACCGCTTCCTGACCGGGGATATCGGCTTCATGGACGGCGACGGCTATTTCTTTCTGGTGGACCGCAAGAAGGATCTGATCATTTCCGGCGGGTTCAACGTCTATCCGCAGATGATCGAGCAGGCGATCTACGAGCATCCGGCGGTGCAGGAGGTGCTGGTCATCGGCGTTCCCGACGACTACCGTGGCGAAGTGGCGAAAGCTTTCGTCACGCTGCGCGCCGGTGCGCAGCCGTTCTCGATCGAGGATCTGCGCGCGTTCCTCGACGGCAGGCTCGGCAGGCACGAATTGCCGGCAGCCGTCGCCTTCGTCGATGAACTGCCCCGCACGCCGGTCGGAAAATTGTCGCGGCACCAGCTGCGCCAGCAGGCGGCGTCCGCCAGTCCGGATGCGCCACAAGGAACCACAACAGGAGTCCAGCAATGACCGAGGCCGTTATCGTTTCCACAGCTCGCACCCCGATCGGCAAGGCCTATCGGGGCGCGCTCAACAACACCGAAGGCCCGACGATGCTCGGCCACGCCATCGGCCATGCGTTGTCGCGCGCCAATATCGAGGGAGCGGAAGTCGAGGATGTGGTGATGGGCTGCGCCATGCAGCAGGGCACCACTGGCGGCAATGTGGCGCGCCGCGCGCTGCTGCGCGCCGGTCTGCCGGTGACGGCGGCGGGCACCACCATCGACCGGCAATGCGCCTCCGGGCTGCAGGCGATCGCGCTGGCGGCGCGCTCGGTGCTGTTCGACGGCGTCGAGATCGCCGTCGGTGGCGGCGGCGAATCCATCAGCCTCGTGCAGAACGAGCATGCCAACTCTTTCCATGCGGTCGATCCGGAACTGGTGGCGATCAAGAAGGACGTCTACATGCCGATGCTGGACACCGCGGAAGTGGTGGCGAAGCGCTACGGCATCTCGCGCGAGGCGCAGGACGCGTATGCGCTCGAAAGCCAGCGCCGTACCGCGGCCGCGCAGCAGGGCGGCAAGTTTACCGATGAGATCGCGCCGATCAAGACGTCGATGGCTGTCGCCGACAAGGCGACCGGCGAGGTGTCCTACAAGGAGGTGACGCTGAGTCAGGACGAAGGTCCGCGTCCGGAGACGACGGCGGAAGGTCTTGCCGGTCTGAAGGCCGTGCGTGGCGAAGGCTTCACCATCACCGCCGGCAATGCCAGCCAGCTCTCCGACGGCGCGAGCGCCTCGGTGATCATGAGCGACAAGCTGGCCGCGAGCCGCGGCCTCAAGCCGCTCGGCATCTTCCGCGGCTTCGTCGCCGCCGGTTGCGAGCCCGACGAGATGGGCATCGGCCCGGTGTTCGCCATTCCGCGCCTGCTCAAGCGTCACGGCCTGAAGATCGACGATATCGATCTGTGGGAATTGAACGAGGCATTCGCGGTGCAGGTGATCTATTGCCGAGACAAGCTCGGCATCGATCCGGAGAAGCTCAACGTCAATGGCGGGTCGATCGCGGTCGGCCATCCCTATGGCATGACCGGCGGCCGCCTGACCGGTCACCTTCTGATCGAAGGGCGCCGGCGGAAGGCGAAATATGGCGTCGTGACCATGTGCGTCGGCGGCGGCATGGGCGCCGCCGGCCTGTTCGAGTTCGTTCACTGAGCATGGTGCCCGGCTGCGGCCGGGCTGCCTGCCCATGGTGGCCGCGCGGTAGCGGTGTGACCGTTCAACAAGGCTCGCGAAGGAGGGTCCGATGGATCTCAATTTCAGCAAGGAAGAACTGGCGTTCCGCGACGAAGTTCGCGACTTCTTCCGCAACAACGTGCCGGAATCGGCGCGCCGCAAGATCGAGGAAGGCCGTCATATCGACAAGGAGGACATCGTCACCTGGCAGCGCATCCTCAACGCCAGGGGCTGGGCGGTGCCGCACTGGCCGAAGGAGTATGGCGGCACCGGCTGGACGCCGGTGCAGCAGTATATCTTCAACGAGGAGATGCAGCTCGCGCCGGCTCCCTCGCCGCTGCCGTTCGGGGTCAACATGGTCGGGCCGGTGATCTACACCTTCGCCAACGAGGAGCAGAAGAAGTATTTCCTGCCGCGTATCGCCAATCTCGATGACTGGTGGTGTCAGGGATTCTCAGAGCCGGGCTCCGGATCGGATCTCGCCTCGCTGAAGACCTCGGCCAAGCGCAAGGGCGACGTCTATATCGTCAACGGCCAGAAGACCTGGACCACGCTTGCGCAATATGCCGACTGGATTTTCTGTCTGGTGCGCACCGATCCCGAGGCGAAGAAGCAGAGCGGCATCTCGTTCCTGCTGATCGACATGAAGTCGCGCGGCATCACCGTGCGTCCGATTGTCACCATCGACGGCGGCCGCGAGGTCAACGAAGTGTTCTTCGATGATGTCGAGGTGCCGGTCTCCAATCTCGTCGGCGAGGAGAACAAGGGCTGGGATTACGCCAAGTTTCTGCTCGGCAACGAGCGCACCAACATCGCCCGCGTCGGCGTGTCGAAGGAGCGCATCCGCCGCATCAAGGAGCTGGCGGCGAATGTCTATGCCGGCGACCGGCCGTTGCTGGAAGACGCCCGCTTCCGCGAGCGGCTGACCTCGGTCGAGATCGACCTGAAGGCGCTCGAACTGACGCAGCTTCGCGTCGTCGCCGCCGAGGGCCGCCACGGCAAGGGCAAGCCCGACCCGGCATCCTCGATCCTCAAAATCAAGGGTTCGGAAATTCAGCAGGCGACGACCGAGCTGATGCTCGAAGTCATCGGTCCGTTCGGCGCGCCTTACGATCCGGGCGAGAACGACGGCAGCAACGAGCCGGGCGACTGGACCATGCAGATCGCGCCGAACTATTTCAACACCCGCAAGGTGACGATCTACGGCGGCTCCAACGAAATTCAACGCAACATCATCGCCAAGGCCGTGCTTGGTCTGTGATCTGAGGAAGAGTGATGGATTTTGATTTGTCCGAGGAGCAGCGGCTCCTGAAGGAAAGCATCGAGGGCCTCTTGAGCGATGCCTATGACTTCGAGCAGCGCAAGAAGTATCGCGCCGAGAAGGACGGCTGGAGCCGGGCGATCTGGAACAAGCTCGCCGAGCAGGG
>JBEBWH010000076.1:0-11142 GCA_040392305.1 Bradyrhizobium sp.
AACGCGCGCGTGAAACAGGTGCGCGCCGAGATCGCGACGCAGACGGCGCTGCCGCTGTCCGCCGACGCTGCCGTTCTCGCGGTGCTCGACGCGTTGCCGCGCGACACGCTGATCAGCAACGACTCGGCCGCCACTTTCGGCATCGTGCAGGAGGTGATGAAGACCTATCCCGGACTATATTTTTTCGCGCGCGGCGGCGTGCTCGGCTGTTCGATGCCGGCTTCGGTTGGCGCGGCGCTGGCGCATGCCGGCCCCGTCGTCTGCCTCGTCGGCGACGGCGGGGCGATGTATTCGCCGCAGGCGTTGTGGAGCGCCGCGCATTACCGCACCCGTACCACCTTCGTCGTGCTCAACAACGCCCGTTACAATGTGCTGATGAATGTCGCCCGCGACCTTGGCTGCGCCAACGCCAACGCGGATCGCTTTGTCGGCATGGATATCGTGGAACCGCGTATCGACTACCAGGCGCTTGCCGCCTCGATGGGCGTGCCGTCGGTCATCGTCGACCGGCCGGCCGCGATCACCGCCGCGATCGGCCGGGCGGTGGCGTCGGACGGCCCCACGCTGGTCGAGATCCCGATCGCCTGACCAGGAGATCCGCGGGACCCCCGGCGGCGGGTTGCCTTATGCACCGCCCCAACATTGCCGCAACTTTGCCGCAAGCCCCTCTTGTCACGGCTCGCCCGTGAACCTATCTCTTTGGTCTGCAATGCATTTTCGTATGGCGGCAGCGCTTGAAACGCGCCGCGAACGGTGATTTGTATGGATTCCAGTCGCAGCCGCGCCCCGCCGCTTTGAGGCAGGCCGGCGCGGGTGTTAAACCGTGACAGCGTGTTCCGCATGCTTCGCGAAGTTGGAACGAGATGATGCTCAACAGCCTGGGCCTTGAAGGCCGTCCGCAGGACACCCGCGTCGTCGTCGCCATGTCGGGCGGCGTCGATTCATCGGCGACGGCTGCGCTGTTGAAGTCGCAAGGCTACGACGTCGTCGGCATCACGCTGCAGCTTTACGATCATGGCGCGGCGGTGCATCGCAAGGGCGCGTGCTGCGCCGGGCAGGACATTCACGATGCGCGCGACGTCGCCGAGCGTATCGGCATTCCGCACTATGTGCTCGACTACGAAAGCCGCTTTCGTGAATCGGTGATCGAAGCCTTTGCGACGAGCTACGCGCTCGGCGAAACGCCGGTGCCGTGCATCGAGTGCAATCGTTCGATCAAGTTTCGCGATCTGCTTTCGACCGCGCGCGAGCTGGGCGCGCAGGTGCTGGCGACGGGGCACTATGTCGCCTCGCGTGCGCTGCCCGACGGCTCGCGGGGACTTTACATGGCCGCCGACACCGAGCGCGATCAGAGCTATTTCCTGTTCGCCACCACGCGCGAACAGCTTGCCGACGTGCGCTTTCCGCTCGGCGACATGACCAAGGCCGAGACGCGCGAACTGGCGCGGCGGTTCGGGCTCGCGGTGGCGGACAAGCACGACAGCCAGGACATCTGCTTCGTGCCGACCGGGCATTACACCGATCTTGTCGAACGGCTGCAGCCGAATGCGATGGAGCCCGGCGATATCGTCGATCTCGACGGTCATGTCATCGGCCGGCATCACGGCATCGCCAATTTCACCGTCGGCCAGCGGCGCGGGCTTGGCATCGCCGCAACCGCGCCGCTTTACGTCCTGCGGCTCGACGCAGCCGAGCGTCGCGTCGTGGTCGGGCCGCGCGAGGCGCTGCTGATTCACCGTATTGCGCTGCGCGATATCAACTGGATCGGCGACGGCGACATCGCGCGCGCCGCGGCGAACGGGCTCGAACTGTTCGTGAAGGTGCGTTCGACGCGCGCGCCGCAGCCGGCATGGCTGCGCGCGGTGAATGGCGGCTACGAGGTCGAACTCGTGGCCGGTGAAGAGGGCGTGTCGCCAGGGCAGGCCTGCGTGTTCTACGACGCGGCCGCCGGTCAGGCGCGGGTGCTGGGCGGCGGCTTCATCGCGCACGCGGTGTCGGAGCAGCCGGTCAAGCATGCTCCGGTGCGGGTCATCGAGCCGGTCGCGGCCGGCGCGCACTGAAACGCGTGCCGTGATCGCGTTGTTTGTAACGACCATCCATATGTGACAGAGCGGGCGTCGGGGCAGGGAAATGGGCAGCGATATCGATCGCGCGGGTGTCGCGAAAGCCTATGCGCGGTGGGCGCCGGTCTATGATCTCGTGTTCGGCGCGGTGTTCGACCGCGGCCGCAAATCCACCATCTCGGTCGCCGACGCCATTGGCGGGCGCGTGCTCGATGTCGGTGTCGGCACCGGGCTGTCGCTGGCCGACTATTCGCGCAGCACAAGACTTTGCGGCGTCGATATTTCCGAGCCGATGCTGCGCAAGGCGAAGGCGCGGGTGGATGCGCAGAACCTGACCAATGTCGAGACGCTCGCGGTGATGGACGCGAAGAATCTCGCTTTCGCCGACGGCTCGTTCGATGCCGTCGTGGCGCAGTATGTCATCACCGCGGTGCCCGATCCGGAGGCGACGCTCGACGATTTCGAGCGGGTGTTGAAGCCCGGCGGTGAACTGATCCTCGTCAATCACATCGGTGCGGAGAGCGGCGCGCGGCGCCTGTTCGAACTGGCCTTCGCGCCGGTCGCGCGGCGGCTCGGCTGGCGGCCGGAGTTTCCATGGCAGCGGCTGGTCGATTGGGCCGCGCGGCATGGCGGCGTGACGCTGGAGGAGCGACGTCCGATGCCGCCGATGGGACACTTCTCGCTGATCCGCTATCGCAAGGCGGCGTGAGCGGGCCGGGCGACGAATCTTTCGCAGCGGCAGCGGGCAGGCTATTCCTCCGTTCGCCCGATTGTGATTGAGCGTTGCATGCGGTTGGCGACGCTGCTGCGATGCGTGATGGCGATGATCGTCGTCGTCGCGTGTTGCTCAAGCAGCGCATTGAGCACCCGCGCCTCCGTCGCCGTGTCGAGCGAGGAGGTGCTTTCATCGAGGATCAGGATATCGGGCATGAGGAGCAGCGCGCGGGCGATGCCGAGCCGCTGCTTCTGGCCGGCCGAGAGATCGACGCCGCCTTGACCGAGCAGCGTGGCGTAGCCTTGCGGCAGCGCCATGATGTCGCTGTCGATGCTTGCAATGGTTGCGGCCGTGCGGATGGTCTCGAGATCGAGAGAGGGCCGGCCGATCGTCATGTTTTCCGCAACGCTGCCGGTGAATACATCGATCTCGTGCGGCACCACGACGATGCGCCGCCGCAATTCGTCGAGCGGAATCTCCGCGATCGGCTTGCCATCGAGCATGATCGCGCCGCCGTCCGGCTGCCGCGCTGCGAACAGCAGGCTTGCAAGCGTGCTCTTGCCGATGCCGCTCGGGCCGACCACAGCCACTTTGTCACCTGGCTCGAGCGCGAACGACAGTTGACGCAGCACGGGCGCGTTGTCCGGGCCGTAGCTGAAGGCGAGGTCGGTGACGCGCAGTTGCGCCGGCTGTCGTCGGGACAGCTGCGACACGCCGGCAATCGCTTCATGCGGTCCCGTCGCGATGGCGCCGAGCCGTGCGACCGAGATTGTCATGGCCTGAAAATCGTCAAAGGTCTTCACGAGCCCAAGCACCGGCACGGATAGCGATCCGCCGACCGAAAGAAACAGCACGAAATCGCCGATGCTCATGCCGCCGTCGATCACCCGCAGGCCGCCGAACAGCGCGATCGCGGCCGTGATCAGCCCGCCGGCGAGACGGCCCACCGCATCGAGCCCGGCCGACATGCGGATGACGGCGAGATGGGCTTTCAGGTCGGCGTCGAGCCGTGTGCCGAAACGGCGCTCGGCGAAACCGTGCGCGGAGTTGAAGCGCAGCGTCGCCGCATAGGCGATGGCTTCGACGAGATGCGCCCAGTAGCCGCTGCGCGCTTCGAACCAGGCTGCCTCGCGTGCGCGCAGGGCGCGCGCGATGACGACATGCAGCGCCGCCAGTCCCGCCACGATCGCCAGCACGACGATGGCGACCTCGGCATTGACGATCAGCATCGCAACGGCGAGCACCGCGATGGTGCCGAGCCCGAGAGCGAGTTCGAGCAGGCTTTCGCTCGCGCCCTGCGCCAGCCGTTCGGCTTCCTCGAACGTTCGCCCGAGCAGGCCCTGATCGCGGACCTCTTTTCGATCGACCGGCAGCCGCAGCACGGCGGCGAAGGCGGGTTCAAGAATGGCGCGGCGCATCTCGATGCCGGCTGTGGCGGCGAGCAGACGGCGGGCGACAGCGCAGAGCGCATCGGCGAGCGCGATGAATGCGAGCGCGCCGCCGATGGCGATCACCGCGGTCGCGCCCTGCACCGGAAAGGCGTGATCGATCAGATAGGCGAGCAGCGCGGGCGGGGCGAGCGTCAACGCGCTGAGCAGAACCGCGGCGAGCAGCGCCGGCGTCATGCGGCGGCGCTGCTGCCAGCCAAGCCGCAGCAGCACGCGCAGAAGGGCGCGGATGTCGCCGTCGTCCTTTGTGTCGATCAGCCGCGCAAGTTGCGCGACCGCCGGTTCGGGCGCGCCGCCCTCGCTCATGGGTTCTGAAGCAGGTCGGCCATCGCGTCGGCCATCGGCGCGCCGGTCGCCAGTTCGATCCAGTACCACTGGCCGTTCGGATTGAGTTCGAGAAACACATAGTCGCCCTGCGGCGTCACGATCAGATCGAAGGCGCCGAAACGCAGGCCGCACTGTTTGAGGTAGCCGCGAAGCGCAGCATCGACGGCGGGCGGCAGCGGCACGATGCGATGCGGCAGCTTGATCGTGTCCACTGCGCGCCAGTCCTGTTCGGCGCCCTCGACCCCCTGACTGTCGATGCGGCAGCAGAACAGCTCCTCGCCGATGATGGTGACGCGCAGTTCGTGATCCTTGGTGATCGCTTCCTGAAGGTAGGTCGGGCAGAGCGAGATCGTTTCCTTCAGCGCGGCGAATTCGCTGGGCGGCACCGGCCGGGTGTAGGCGACGTGGTGTGCGCCTTCGATATAGTGGCTGCCCATCAGCATCGGCTTGCAGATCACGCCGCCGGGGCATTGGGCGAAGAAGGTTTCGGCTTCGGCCGGATCGTTGGTGATGATCGAGCGCGGCACGCGCAGGCCGAGGCTACGGGCGAGCCGCAGCTGTGGAAACTTCCGCTGATGGCGGCGGTTCTCGTCGGGATTGTTGATCCACGGCACGCGGGCGTCCATCGGCAGAAAGCCCATCAATTCGCGCATTTCATCGCGCACGTAATTGATGACGCCCTCGTCCTCGACGCCGGGTGGCGGCAGCGACGGCTCCGGCTTGCGCATCCAGACCGAGCGGGTGCCGTGGGGAAAAACGCAGCTACGGTCCCATTTGTCGGAGATCCGGATGGCGCCGGTCGGTTCGTCGCTCATGACGATCCGGTATTCCTCGTGGAAATGATCGGTATTGAGCCGGAAGCACGGCACGCCGCGCGTCTCCAGCCGCTCCAGCACGGCATCGACATGAGGATCGAGCTTGGTGGAGATCATCAGAACGCTTTTGGACGCGGCGGTCATGGCGATTGCGGCCTTACATCTGCGGGAGCAAAGAAAAGGGCCGACCCATGGGCCGACCCTGATGCGAATGAAATGGCTTCGGTGACAGCAAATCAGTTGCCGAGCACGTCCGACGACAGATCGGAATCCGAGGTGCGGCCCGAGGTCGAGGTAACGTTGCGCGAGGTGGACGACTTGTGGAACAGCAGCGTGCCGCGCCAGGTCTGGGTCACGGGATCGTAGTAGCCGAGCGCGTCATCCTCGTACTGCTCGAGCGCGTAGGGCTTGGAATTCGCAAGCACGAAAGGCAGCGGCTTCGCGTTCTGCGGGGTGTTGAGATGCATCGGTCAATTCCTTGATGAAATGGTCCGGCCGTCGAGTCTCGGACCATGAATTTTTAGGCGGAGGGTGGAAACGCCAGCAACCCCCCGTTCACGGGGAGTTCACGCCGCCGGCGTCAGCAGCGCCAGCGCCGAGGGCGAAAGCGGAGCCTTGTGGCGATGCAGCATGGCGACGGCCTGCGCGGCGGCGGCGCGGCTCGCGAACGCGGCCGTGAAAGTGCGAACGCCGCTCCGCGGGGTGAAGGTGATCTGCCAGCCGAGCCGCCAGGCGGCGTCGATGGCCGCGATCTCATCATAGGTGAAGTCGTGCCGGCGGATCACCCGGATCGAGATGCCGTGCGGAAGAATACGCAGCGAGGGAAACAGCGCATTGTGCGACGTGGCCAGCAGCGGCACGCCGCGCAGGCCGCTGAAGGTCGCCATGGGGCGGGCATCGAAACCGGTTGGCATTGTCACTCCGTCGAGCGGACCAGCGATCCAGAAGCATCGCCATGCGTCAGCCCCCCTTATGAGGGGTGGCCGCCGCTGCACCGATGATGTTTAGCATCATGTCGCCTTTTGAGCTCTGGAGTTGCGAGCGGCATGAAAATCCGACCGTTCCTTGCGTTCGTCGTAATCGCCGCCGCGATGTTCATCCTCGATGCGCGGGCCGATACGCCGAACGCGCGGGATAGCGACGTCGCGTGGTTCGTCGGCGTCTGGGCGGTCGGTGCGGCCGATCGCGCGGGATTTGGGACGATCGCGGGCGGGCCTGACTGCAACGGACGGACGGTCCGTATCGTTCGTGCGGGTGCCACCTCGATCACCCGCATCAGCACGCTCAAGAGTGGCGAGAGGCACGAGGCGACCTTCGAGGTCAAGGATTTTCGCGGCAGCTTTCCGTGGTGGCCGGTCGGAGATATCGGCGGGCCGGTGGCGCGGAAAGCCGGCGCCGATGCGTTCCTGTTGGCGCGGACGGTGAACGGCAAGGCCGACTGGAACAACGCGCTCAAGCATATCCGATGCATCTCCTGATTCATCTTCAGAGCCGGCGATCATGGCATTCAAATTCTCCCGCTCCTTCCCCGTGCCATACGCCGTCGCGCTGATGTCAGTGATGGCGGTGGTTCCGCTCACCTTCGCGCAGGCCGCCGAGCTTGCGCCGCGGCGAATGGAAATCGCGCTCAGCTTTCAGCCATTGCCGAGCAACCCGCAATTCAAGGGTGGAAGCGGTCGCATGGTGATCAATCTGACCGGGAGCCGCTGCGCCGGCTACCGCGTGATCAGGACCACGACCGCAAAACTCAATTTCACGGGCGGGACCATCAACCTCGTTTCGGAGGCGACGATAAACGAGAATGGCGACGGCACGCAGCTCGCATTCGCACTCACCGATCGGGTCAACGGTGAGATCAAGCGGCAGGACAGCGTGGTGGCGCGGCGTACGGCCGAGGGCATCGTGCTGACCTCGCGTCAGTTGCCGGGCGGCCAGCTCCGATTGCCGAAGGGGGTGGTGCTCCCGATGCACCATGAGCGTCTTGCCGATGCCGCATTGGCCGAAGGACGCAAGACGCTGGCCGTCAACATGTACAATCCGGAAGATACGATCACCAGCATCGACCAGATCAGCTACACCTTCGGCGGCCAGGTCAACGACGCGTTGCGCAAGGACCATCCGGTGGCGCAAACGATGGGCGCTTCGCCGCGCTATCGGGTCGAGATGCTGCGCAAGGACAAGAACGGCAAGTTTCGCGTGCGCGAGAATCTGGTGCGCTTCGCCAACGGCGTCTTCACCACGTCCGATACGCGGTTCGACAATATGCGGATCAAGGCCAATCTCGTTTCCGTCAAGCTGCCGCGCCCGACGCCGTGTTCATAACGTCTCGTTCGGTGATACGCTCCAGGCGTCGATCAGCAGCGACAGTGACAGAAACGCCAGCGCGATGAAGCAGGCGAGGCACGCGGCATACCAGACCATTGTGAACCAGTAGAGCGCAGGCTGCCGGTCCCGGAACACGGAGCCGAATTTTTCCGGAAATTCGCCGGTGCGCCATGCATTCCACAGCAACGATGCGACGAGAGCGCCGATGCCGGCCGCCGCCGCCAGGCCGAGAAGAGGCGCGAAGCCCGGCAGCGTGACGGCGTAAGTCATCCCGGCATAGAGCAACAGGCCGAGCGTGGCGCATAGCAGCGCAGTGCGAAAGATGCGGCCGATCACTTCGTTCATTGCAGCTGCTTTTTCGCCGGCATCGGTAGGATGATCATGACGATGGCCGCGCGCATGCGGGACGACCCGCCAGCAGGCGATCGACCGGCGCCCAATCGTCGGTCAGAACGCTTGTGCAGATGCCGGGCCATCGCGCTTCGGCGGTGTCGCGGTCGAACCGCCGCCATGCCACGTCCTGTATGCGCGTGGCGTCGCCGGCCGCCATCACGGTTGCCGCGACCGTGATGGCCGATGGACGCAGGGCGTGCGCCGCCGATCGCCATGCCGCGACGACGATATTGGTCGCGCCTTCCGAAGGCTGATCGACCATCCAGAGATCGACCGCGGCAAAAGCGGTCGACAGCGTTTTCGCGATGCTCAGCGCCAGCAGGGGCGGATCGCTGCGGTCGATGATGTTGGAGAGATAGACGCCGTTAGGCTTCAGCCGCGCCGCCACTTCGCCGGCAAACTCTGCGGTTACGAGATGTGGCGGCACGCTCCGGGTGCGATAGGCGTCCATCAGCATCACGTTGTGGCTGGGGGAACGCGGCATGCCGCGCAGCACGGCGCGGCCGTCGCCGACGGTGGTGCTGAGGTGGCGACTTCGTCCCGCCCACATCAGATCGCGCGCCAGCACGGCCACTTCGGCGTCGAGTTCGATCACCCCGGTGGCGACCGGTGGCGTCGCATTGGCCCAGGCGCGCGGCAGCGTCGCGCCGCCGCCGCCGATCACCAGCGCGCGGGGTTGCGCGGCGCGGGCGAAGGCAAATTGCGCCAGACGGTCGGCCAGCGCCGCATAGCCGAGATGCAGCCGTTCGGGATGATTGCGATCCGAGGCGCTGTGCACGCCTTCGTCGAGGACCATGAAGCGCAGCAGGTTGTCGCCCGCAAGCGGCTTGTCGAACAGACGGATGCAGGTGTAGCGCGATTCAAGCATGCAGCGTCCGGAGTCCAGCGCGGGCAGAAGGCCGATCGCCGCCAGCACGGCGCCATAGACCGGCGCAACGATCGCGGGTCGCCGTGCGGGCAGGCCGATGGCGCCGAGCAGCAGCCACAGCCCGCCGGCGACGAAGGCGAGTCCCGCCGCGCCGACGGTCTCAAGCAGCAGGAAGCCGGCGGCGACGGTGCCGACGACGCTGCCCAGGGCGGAGGCGCCATAGATCGCCCCGACCATGTGGGGAAGGTGCTGTCCCGGCGTCGCGGCGATCATGCGCAGCGCGAGCGGCGCGACCAACCCCGCCGCGAGGCTTGGTGGGCAGGCCAGCGCGGCGATGGCGACAACCGCGCCGGAGCCGAAACCATCATCGCCCGCAAGCCACCCGGCGACATGTCCGGTTGCCATCGGCATCAGCATCGCGGCCAGGCCGGCCGCAAGCCATGTCGCCGAAAGCCAGCCGCGCAATTGCTTCGGGCCTGCCTCGGCGCGGCCGACGAGGCCGCCGAGCATGTGTCCGGCGGTCAGGCCGAGCAGCACGCTGGTGATGGCCGCCGACCAGGGGAACAGTGATTGACCGACGAAAGGCGCGCCGAGCCGGACGATCGCGATCTCGATCGCCAGCGCGGCTGCGGCCGACAGGAATACGGCCGGCGGGATAATGAACCGGATCATGCCGGCGCGACACGGCGGCGCGTGACGCACGCCGAGACGATCAGCGCGCCGTTGGCGAGTGCGATGGCGGCGATCGCGAGCAGCGTCGCCCGCGTTCCCAGCGTGTCGAGCAGCCACCATTGCACGCCGAGCACGCCGAGCACGCTGCCTGCCGCGCCTGCGGCATAGACAGGGCCGGCGACGCTGGCGCGTTGCGCCAGCGCGAGCGCGGCCGTCATCAGCAGTGGATTGGCGACGCCGAAAAAGAACCCGGCCGGAATGCAGGGCAGGCCGGCGAACATGGCGATACGCCAGGGCTGCGTCGGCGCGGAGGCGAGGATGACGGTATCCCACCACGGCATTGCCAGCGGAGTGGCGGTCACCGCCGCGCCGCCGAGGCCGACCGCGCCGGCGGCAAGGGCGAGCATGGCGCGCAGATCGGCATTCGCCGCCAGCCGGCCCCCGGACCGGTTGCCGAGCGCCAGCGCCAGCAGGAAAGCGGCGATGATCGCCGTCCAGGTGTCGGTGGACATGCCGGCATACGGCGCGATCAGGCGGGCCATGGCGATTTCGAACGCCAGCGCGCAGAACGCCGTCAACCCTTCCGCGAGAATGACGATTGGCAGCATCGAATATCGTTCGACAAATTGGAGTGGATGGACAATATGCCCGATCCGGGCAAGGCCAGCGTACCCCTTGTCTCGGGGGAATGGGGCGATCGGCCGATGACCCACTGGCTTCCGAACCGCATCATGCAAGCCGCGGCGCTTGCGTGCCTTGGCGCAAGCATCGTTGTGTTCTGGCTTGTTCTGAGCCAGCCATGGCTGGGTGCGACGCTGATCGCAGCGCCGGAATCCAGGCAGGTGCGTATCGTCGCCGTCGCCGCCGAGGGGCCGTCCCGGCTGGCTCCGGTGCCTTCGCGGCTGGTTGCGGTAGGGGCGGACGGTGCCGTCAAGCGTATCGACCTCGTTGCGACGGACGTCGTCGAAGAGCCGGACGTGATCGAGACCTATGAGATGGCGCGGCAGTTCATGCAGCGGCAGACGGCGCTCGCCGCTTTGCTGCAGCAGGAGCGGGTGGTGCTGCATGTCCAGGCAGGGGGCAACACGACGCAGGTGATCGTTGCTCCGTCGCGCCGGCCGATCACGGATCTGCCGTCATCGTTCTGGATCCAACTCCTCACCGGCGCCGGCTCTCTGCTGCTCGGCGCATGGGTGATGGCGCTGCGCCCTTACGACCTGTCGTCGCGGCTGTTTGCGGTGGCGGGAGCGATGATTCTCGTTTCGGCGTACAGCGCCGCCATCTATTCGTCCCGCGAACTGGCGATGGATGGCGGTCTCATTCGCGTGCTGGGTGCTCTCAACAATTTCGGTGCGCTCGGATTCGGCGCGGCGATGATCGCGCTGTTCCTGATCTATCCCCGTCGTCTGGTGCGGCCGTCGATGCTGCTGATCATTCCGCCGGTGACGGCGGCGTTTTTTGCCATCAACGTTCTGCAATTGCCGGATCGTCAGGCCGACGGGGTGCAGCTTCCCAT
>JBEBWH010000077.1:0-11094 GCA_040392305.1 Bradyrhizobium sp.
GCAAGCTTTTCGCGAATGAAACCGGTTTGCGCCAAAACGCCATAAAGGCCAGCGATCTTAGGATACCTCATGCGGACTTTGGCCAGACATTTCCGTGTTTCCGGGTCCGGCGCGACGGCAGTCCGTCGGCGTCTGGCGGCGGTGGCGCTTGCCCTCGGCGTCGCGGCCGCGGGATGGGGGGCCGCCATAGCGCAAAGCGGACAGGCCAAGAAGGACGACAGCTATGACAGCGAGGCTCCGACCGCGATCCTGATCGAGGCGACCAGCGGCAGCGTACTCTACGAGAAGAACGCCGACGAGTTGCGCGCGCCCTCCAGCATGATGAAGCTGATGACGGTCGAGACCGTGTTCGACGCGCTCCGCAAGGGCGAGATCCAGCGCACGGACGAATATCACGTCAGCGAGAATGCCTGGCGCAAAGGCGGCGCGCCCTCGGGCGGCTCGACCATGTTCGCCGCCATCCATAGCCGCGTTTCGGTCGATGACCTGCTGCACGGCGCGATCATCCAGAGCGGCAACGATTCCTGCATGATTCTCGCTGAAGGCATAGCAGGCAGCGAAACCGCCTTTGTCGAGCGCATGACCCGCCGCGCGCGCCAAATCGGCCTGCAGCACTCGACGTTCGGCAACACCACCGGGCTGCCCGACCCGAACAACAAGATGTCGGTTCGCGAACTCGCCGCCCTCGCGCGTCACATCATCCAGACCTATCCCGAGGAATACAAACTGTTCGGCCAGCGCGAGTTCACCTGGAACAAGATCCGGCAGTTCAACCGCAACCCGCTGCTTACCTCGCTCGACGGCGCCGACGGCTTCAAGACCGGCTACACCAAGGAAGGTGGCTATGGCCTCGTCGGCTCGGCGCTGCAGAACGGCACCCGCCTGATCGTCGTCGTCAACGGACTGGAGGATGCGGGCAGCCGCGCCTCGGAGGCGAAGAAGCTGCTGGAATGGGGCTTCCGCAATTTCGAGACGCGCACCGTGTTTGCGCCCGAAACCGCGATTGGCCGCGCCAAGGTGTTTGGCGGTACAAGCGGTTCGGTCGGCCTTGTCAGCAGGGAGCCGGTTGCAGTGATGATCCGCCGTAACGGCAGCGACAAGCTGCTCGCCCGCATCGTCTATGACGGCCCGGTGCGCGCGCCGTTCGGAGCCGGCGAGCGGGTCGGCGTCATCCGCGTGATGCGCAATGGCAATGTGGCCGTCGAGGTGCCGCTCTTCACCGCCGAGGCGGTCGCCAAGGGTTCTACGATGCAGCGCGCGCTCGACGGCGCGAGCGAACTGTTCGTCGGCCTGTTCCGGGCCGGCATTGAAAGGCTGTAGCCGATGGCGCGCACCGCCGTGAAACGACGGGCTCCGCGTGGCCGCTTCATCACCTTCGAAGGAGGCGAGGGGGCGGGCAAATCGACTCAGATCAAGCGGCTCGCAGAAAGCCTGGAGGCGGACGGCATTCGCACGCTGGTGACACGCGAGCCGGGCGGCACGCCGGGCGCGGAGGTGCTACGCCATCTCGTGCTGTCGGGCATGGGCAAGCTGTTCGGCGCCGATCTGGAATCGATGCTGTTTGCGGCTGCGCGCGACGATCACGTGCAGAGGGTCATCGCGCCGGCGCTGGCCGAGGGCGTTTGGGTGCTATGCGACCGCTTCGCGGATTCCACCCGCGTCTATCAGGGCAAGCTCGGCAAGGTCGATCCCAGGCTGCTGGATGCGCTGGAGCGCGTCACCATCGGCGACCTCAAGCCCGATCTGACCCTCGTGCTCGACGTTCCGGTCGAGGTCGGCCTTCAGCGCGCCACGGCGCGGCGCGGCGCGGCGGCGGCCGACCGTTTCGAGGCGGAGGGCGCCGCCTTTCACCAGCGCCTGCGCGAGGCGTATCAGGAAATCGTCACGGAGAATCCCGACCGCTGCGTCCTGATCGATGCCGATGCGGATGCCGAAACGGTCGCCGCGCGCATCCGGGACGTGCTCAAGGTCCGACTATTGCCCCGCCGCGCAAGACGGGGGACGTCACGATGAGCAAGGCAACCGCTGAAAGCGACGCCGTGCGCCATCCGCGCGAAACGGTCACGTTCCACGGCCATCGCGAGGCGGAAGCTCTGCTGCTGCGCACCTATCAAAGCCACAGCATGCCGCATGCCTGGCTGATCGGCGGCCCGAGCGGGATCGGCAAGGCGACGCTGGCCTATCGTCTCGCGCGCTTTGTGCTGGCGCATCCCGATTCCGGCAGCCCGGCGGTGCAAAACGCCGCGACGCTGGATATCGCACCCGACCACCAGGTCGTGCGGCAGGTGACCTCAGGCTCGCATGGCGGGCTGCTGACGCTGGAGCGCGTCCTCAACGACAAGGGCGTGCTGAACACCGTCATCACCGTCGATCAGGTTCGCCGTACCACGACGTTCTTCGGCTCTACCGCGGCGGCGCAGGGCTGGCGCGTCTGCATCGTCGACAGCGTCGAGGAACTCAACGCCAACGCCGCCAACGCGCTGCTCAAGGTGCTGGAGGAGCCGCCGCCGCGCTCGCTGTTCCTGCTGATCAGCCGCGCGCCGTCGCGGGTGCTGGCCACGATCCAGTCGCGCTGCCGCAAGCTGCTGCTGCGTCCGCTGCCGGTCGATGAGGTTGCGTTGGCCGCCGCCGAGGCCGCGGAATTGCCGGCCGGCGACGCCGCGCTTTCGGAGGCGGCGAGGGCTTCCGAGGGCAGCGTCGCGCGAGCGCTGACATTGCTTGCCGGCGACGGGCTGGGCCTGCGCGAACGCACCGCCGCGCTGCTCGAGGCGCTGCCGCGCGTCGATGCCAACGAGCTTCATACGCTCGCCGATGCGCTCGGCATCAGCGATCGCGTCGCGCTTGCGACCGTGATCGACACTATCGAGCGCTGGGTGGCGGAGCGGCTGCGTCAGCCGGATGCGGCGCACGACTTGCCACGGCTTGCGCGTCTGGCGGAGGTATGGGAAAAGATCAGTCGTTCCGCGCGCGAAACGGAAACCTTCAATCTTGAGCGCAAGCCATTGGTTTTCGCGACATTTGGGCTTCTCGCCGAGGTGACGCGTTAGCCGATTCGAATGGCCGGGCCGGCCGGAGCAAGCGCCGCCCAGTAGCGGCAAATGACATGCAATGAAAGGCTCGCGCGCCGATGGCGACGACACCGAATTCCCGTCCGACCTATTTCATCACCACGGCGATCGCGTATCCGAACGGTGCGCCGCATATCGGCCACGCCTATGAGGCGATCGCGACCGATGCGCTGGCGCGCTTTCAGCGGCTCGACGGCAAGGATGTGTTCTTCCTGACCGGCACCGACGAGCACGGCCTGAAGATGATCCAGACGGCGCAGGCCGAAAAGATGACGCCGCTCGACCTCGCGACCCGCAACGCCGGGCGCTTCAAGACGATGGACGAGGCGCTCGATATTTCGTTCGATCGTTTCATTCGCACCTCCGAGAAGCAGCACCACGCCTCCAGCCAGGAAATCTGGCGGCGCATGGCCAAGGCCGGCGACATTTATCTCGACATCTACGCCGGCAGGAACTCGGTCCGCGACGAGGCCTATTACGCCGAAGACGAAACGCTCGTCGGCGAGGACGGCGTGCGGCGCGGCCCGCAGGGCACGCCGGTGGAGTGGGTTGAGGAGGAGAGCTATTTTTTCCGCCTGTCGGCCTATCAGGACAAGTTGCTGAAGCTCTACGCCGATCAGCCCGATTTCATCGGGCCGGACTCGCGCCGCAACGAAGTCGTGAGCTTCGTCAAAAGCGGGCTCAAGGATCTGTCGATCTCGCGCACTACATTCGACTGGGGCGTGCAGGTGCCGGGCGATCCGAAGCATGTGATGTATGTCTGGGTCGATGCGCTGACCAACTATATCACCGGCGTCGGCTTTCCCGACGAGGGCGATGCCGGCTGGCGTTACTGGCCGGCGGATGCGCATATCATCGGCAAGGACATCATCCGTTTCCACGCGGTGTATTGGCCGGCGTTCCTGATGTCGGCCGGCATCGCGCTACCGAAGCATGTCTTCGCGCACGGCTTCCTGTTCAACCGCGGCGAGAAGATGTCGAAGTCGGTCGGCAACGTGGTCGATCCCTTCAGCCTGGCGCAGGCCTATGGCGTCGATCAGCTACGCTATTTCCTCCTGCGCGAGGTTCCGTTCGGACAGGACGGCAGCTACAGCCATGAGGCGATCGTGGCGCGCACCAATGCCGATCTCGCCAACGATCTCGGCAATCTGGCGCAGCGCTCGCTGACGATGATCGCGCGGCAGTTCGGCGGCGTGCTGCCGACACCCGGCGCTTTCAGCGACGCCGACAATGCGTTGCTGGCGCAGGCCGACGCCATGCGTGCGCAGGTCCGCGACGCCTTCGCCACGTTCCAGATTCATCAGGCGCTCAACGTGGTGTGGGCGACGGTGGCCGAAGCCAACCGCTACTTCGCGGGCGAGGCGCCATGGGCGCTGGCCAAGACCGATCCGGCGCGGCAGGCCACCGTGCTCTATGTCACCGCCGAGGTGCTGCGGCAGATCGCAATCCTGGCGCAGCCGGTGATGCCGGCGTCCAGCGCCAAGCTGCTCGACATTCTCGGTATCGCGGCGGACGCTCGCGACTTCGCCGCGCTCGACAGCGGCGCGCGGATCGCGCCGGGCAGCACTTTGCCGCCGCCCGCGCCGATCTTCCCGCGCTATGTCGAGCCGGACGCCGCCAAGGGGAACGCGTGATGCTGATCGACAGCCATTGCCATCTCGACTTTCCCGACTTCGCCGACGATCTCGACGGCATCGTCGCGCGGGCCGAGGCGGCGGGCGTCGGGCGCATCGTCACGATCTCGACGCGGGTGCGGCAGTTCGACCGGCTGCTCGCGATCGCCGAGCGCTATCCGAACGTTTACTGCTCGGTCGGCACCCACCCGCATCAGGCCGACGAGGAAGACGGCATTCCCGCCGAGGAACTGATCGCGCTGACGAAGCACCCGAAAGTGGTGGCGCTGGGCGAGGCGGGGCTCGACTACTTTTATGACAACGGCTCGCCGCAGGCGCAGGCGCGCGGCTTTCGCGCCCATATCGCCGCCGCGCGCGTGACCGGCCTGCCGCTCGTCATTCACACCCGCGAGGCCGACGAGGACTGCGGCAAAATCCTCGACGAGGAGATTGCCAAGGGACCGTTCCGCGCCGTGCTGCATTGCTACACCGGCGGCCGCGACCTGGCGCTAAAGGCCATCGCGCACGGACTGTCGATTTCCTTCACCGGCATTCTGACCTTCAAGAAATCGCAGGCGCTGCGCGATCTCGCCGCCGAACTGCCGGCTGACCGCATCATGGTGGAAACCGACGCTCCGTTCCTCGCACCGGGCAAGCATCGCGGCAAGCGCAACGAGCCGTCGTTCGTGGTGGAAACCGCAAAGGTGCTGGCCGAGGTGCGCGGCGTCACGCTGGAAGAGATCACGCGGCAAACGACGGAAAACTTCTTCCGCCTGTTCAGCAAGGTGCCAGCGCCCGCGGCCAAGGAGGCGTAAGCGATGTCCGTCACCCTCACATTGCTCGGCTGCGGTTCTTCGGCGGGGGTGCCGCGTCCTGCGCTCGGCTGGGGGGCATGCGACCCGAACAATCCGAAGAACCGGCGTCGGCGCTGTTCGCTGATGGTGGAGAGCGTGTCCGGGGCGGGGACCACCCGCGTCGTCATCGACACGTCGCCCGACCTGCGCGAACAGCTGATCGACGCCGATGTCGATCACATCGACGCGGTGTTTCTCACTCATGAGCACGCCGACCAGACCCATGGCATCGACGATCTGCGCTCGGTAGTGATTCACAATCGCAAGCGCATTCCGGTGTGGTTCAGCGCCTCGACCGCGAAGGACATCCTGCCGCGCTTCGGCTACTGCTTCACCGCGCCGCCGGGGTCGAGCTATCCGCCGATCCTGACGCATCATGGCATCGAGGCCGGCGAGAGCCGGACCATCGAAGGCAAGGGCGGGGCGCTGACGCTGCGCGCCTTCCTCGTCAACCACGGCGATATCGATGCGCTCGGCTACCGCATCAACGACGCCGCCTACACACCCGACCTCAATGACATTCCGCGCGAGAGCTGGCCGGCGCTGGAAAACCTCGACCTGTGGATCGTCGATGGCCTGCGCTACGCACCGCACCCCAGCCACTTCTCGCTGGACGACGCGCTGAAATGGGTCGCGCAGTTCAAGCCGCGCCGCGCCGTCATCACCAACATGCACGCCGATCTCGATTACGAGACGCTCCGCGCCAAGCTGCCGGACGGCGTCGTACCCGGCTATGACGGCATGCGGCTGACGCTGGACATATAAACGCCGCTACGCGGTGATCGCCTTGGCGGACCCGGCCTGCTCGCGCAGCGCGAACTTCTGAATCTTGCCGGTCGAGGTCTTGGGGATCGCACCGAACACCACGGCCTTCGGCGTCTTGAAGCCGGGCAATTGCTCGCGGCAGAAGGCGATGATCTCGGCTTCCGTCGCCTCAACGCCGTCCTTCAGCTCGATAAAGGCGCAAGGCACCTCGCCCCATTTCGCATCCGGCTTGGCCACCACGGCGGCGAACAGCACCGCCGGATGCTTGTAGAGCACGTCCTCGACCTCGACCGACGAGATATTCTCGCCGCCGGAGATGATGATGTCCTTCGATCGGTCCTTGATGATGACATAGCCATCCTGATCGAGCACGCCGAGGTCGCCGGTGTGAAACCAGCCGCCGGCGAAGGCTTCCCGCGTCGCCGCCTCATTCTTGAGATAGCCCTTCATCACCACGTTGCCGCGGAACATCACCTCGCCGATGGTTTCGCCGTCGCGAGGCACCTCCTGCATCGTCTCGGGATCGAGCACCGTGACCGCCTCCTGCAGGTGATAGGCGACGCCCTGGCGGCGCTTGAGCGCGGCGCGCTCGTCCGAGGGCAGGGCGTCCCAGCCGGGCTGCTCGGCGCACACCGAGGCCGGGCCATAGACTTCGGTCAGGCCATAGACATGGGTGAGATTGATGCCGATGCGCTCCGCGCCCGCCAGCACCGCGACCGGCGGCGGCGCACCCGCGATCAGCCCGGAAACAGTCTTGCCGGATGGCGAACCCTGCGGCGCATTCGGCGCATTGATGAGCGTATTATAGACGATCGGCGCGCCGCACATATGGGTGACGCCGTGCCTGCCGATCAGTTCGAAAATCTTGGCCGGATCGATCTTGCGCAGGCAGACATTGATGCCAGCGGCGGCGGCGATCGTCCAAGGAAAGCACCAGCCGTTGCAGTGGAACATCGGCAGCGTCCACAGATACACCGGATGCGCGCCGAGATTGCCGGACAGGATGTTGCTCACGGCATTGAGATAGGCGCCACGATGATGGGTCACGACGCCCTTCGGATTACCGGTGGTGCCGGAGGTGTAGCTGAGCGCGATGGCGTCCCATTCGTCCGCCGGCAGCGACCATCCGAAATCTGGATCGCCGCTGGCGACCGCCGCCTCGTATTCGATCTCACCGAGCCATTTGCGCACGCCGGGAAACGCCGTGTCGTCGACATCGATGATGAGAGGCTTCGGTCCTTTGATCTGGGTGAGGGCGTCGGCAATCACCCCCTCGAACTCCGGATCGACCAGCAGCACCTTGGCGCCGCCGTGGTCGAGCATGAAGGCAATGGCGGCGGCGTCGAGCCGGATGTTCAGTGTATTGAGCACCGCGCCTGTCATCGGCACGGCGAAATGCAGCTCGTTCATCGCCGGGATGTTGGGCAGCATGGCCGCGACGGTGTCGCCGCGCTTGATGCCCCGGCTGACGAGGAACGAGGCAAAGCGACGGCTGCGCTCGTAGGTCTCGCGCCAGGTGAAGCGGCGATCCTCATAAACTGTGCTGGTCAGGTTCGGATAGACATGCGCGCTGCGGGCCAGAAAACTCAGCGGGGAAAGCGGCACATAGTTGGCCTCGGTCTTGTCCAGACCGATACTGTAGTGGCCCTGATTAGCCGTCATTTTCCTCTCCGATTTCAAACGGATATGACCATATCCTAATTGTCGAAATAAGCGAAGTTTTGCTGCGCGCAACTGCTTTCGATGCGCTTGGTGTAATCATTTTGCCGCACGAAGCCAATCGCTATCCCTGGCGCCGGGGTGGCGGTCGCGGCGCACGATCAATTGATCGGCCGGCTGGCAGCTCCGATGACGTCACCGCGCATTGCCTCGCAGCGCGACAGAGTACTTCGGAGCGGACAATTCAGTAGGCGGACACGACACCACATCGAACGCCCAGCTAAGTCCGCGACCGCATTGTCTCGAGGCGTTATCGACGAAGGACCTATAGCAGACGTTCCGTTGTGCGGATCCCGCCAAGGCCTTGAATTCTCATATGTAAAAATATTCCATAATATACCTTATGCGAATTACGCATAAAGCTTCAATACTCCTCCGGGGCGGGCGTTGTCGCTGATCGAAAAAGCCGTGGCCGACCTGTCCGAGGAATTCGCCTGCTACCAAGGAAGCCCCGGCTCGTCAGCGCCCACCGGCTCGATCGGCCGACTGGAATCCGGTTTGGCGCATCATGATCCCGGGCAAGGCTCGGCGCGAAGATGGCGCTCGCGGACCGCCGGGTATTTGGCGAGCATCACCACTGGCCGGATCGGACGACGAACCAGTTCGCCGCGGCAGTTCGGGCAGACACCCCCCAGACGGCTCTCGGCGCACGTCACGCAGAAAGTGCACTCAAAGGAGCAGATACGCGCCTCGAAGCTGTCCGGTGGCAGATCGCGGTCGCAGCATTCGCAATTCGGCTTCAGCGTCAGCATGGCGTCAGGCTCCCTGCTCGGCATAGTCCTTCCAGCCGCGCGCCCGCAGCAGACAGGCCGGGCATTGGCCGCAGCCATAGCCCCACGCATGGCGCGCGCCGCGTTCCCCAAGATAGCACGTATGCGAGTGCTCGCGGATCAGATCGACGAGCGCATTGCCGCCGAGATCGTGTGCGAGCCGCCAGGTCGCCGCCTTGTCGCGCCACATCAGCGGCGTGTGCAGAATGAAGTCGCGCGCCATGCCGAGACTGAGCGCGGCTTGCAGCGCCTTGATCGTGGTGTCGCGGCAGTCCGGATAGCCGGAGTAGTCGGTCTCGCACATGCCCCCGACGATGTGGCGGATGCCGCGCCGATAGGCCAGCGCGGCGGCAAAGGTCAGGAACACGAGGTTGCGGCCGGGAACGAATGTGTTGGGAAGGCCGCCCTCGCCCATCTCGATGGCGACGTCGCGCGTCAGCGACGTTTCCGAGATGGCGCCCAGCGTCGGGATGTCGAGCGTATGGCTGTCGCCGAGGCGCGCGGCCCATGCGGGATCGATCGCCCGCAGGCCGGCGGTCAGACGGTCGCGGCATTCCAGCTCGACCAGATGGCGCTGGCCGTATTCGAAACCGATGGTTTCGACGCGGCCGAAACGCGCCAACGCCCACGCCAGGCAGGTGGCGGAATCCTGTCCGCCGGAGAACAGCACCAGCGCGGTATCGGATGGCAAGAATTCGCTCATGACGAGCCCAATAGCATTGCGGGGGCGTGAAGGTCACGTCGGTTGTGCTAGAGAACGGCTATCCCGTTCCACTGCACCGGTGCGCCATGACGCCTTCCAAGGATATCCGCCGTCTGATCGAAATCATGACCGCGCTGCGAACGCCGGTCAGCGGCTGCCCGTGGGATCTCGAACAGACCTTCGCGACCATCGCGCCCTACACCATCGAGGAGGCCTACGAGGTCGCGGAAGCCATTGCCCGGAACGACCTCGACGACCTATGCGACGAGCTGGGCGACCTTCTGCTGCAGGTGGTGTTTCATGCCCGCATGGCGGAGGAACAAAGCGCGTTTGCCTTCGGCGACGTGGTGGAAGCCATCACGCGGAAAATGATCCGCCGCCATCCGCATGTGTTCGGCGACAGGGCGGGCTCCATGACGCCCGATGAGGTCAAAGGTTCTTGGGGCCGGATCAAGGCGGAAGAGAAGGCGGAGCGTGCCGCGCGGCGGGGCGAGGAGGTCGAGGCGCCCTCCTCGTTGCTGGCCGATGTCAAGCCTGGCCAGCCTGCGCTGGCGCGGGCGCTGGAGTTGCAGCGCAAGGCGTCGACAGTTGGCTTCGACTGGAACGATCCGCGCGCCGTGCTGAGCAAGATTCACGAAGAGGCCGATGAGATCGCGGCCGCCCTCGATGACGGCGACGCCACCCATATCGGCGAGGAAATCGGCGACCTGATGTTCGTTCTGGTCAACCTCGCCCGCCATGCCGATGTCGATCCGGAGACCGCGCTGCGCAGCGCGAATGCGAAGTTCACCCGGCGCTTCGCCCATATCGAGCAAAGCCTTCAGGGACAGGGACGCTCGCTCGCGTCCGCCACGCGCGCGGCAAATGGCGCACGGTGGGACGGCGCCCAGGCGCGCGCGCCCACCACGTAGCGTCAGCGATTCTCGCCGATGACGGCCGCGCCGAAGCGCGCGATCGCCGTATCGCGCCGCTCCGGATCGACCCGGATCGTCATCTGGTATCGCCCCTCGCGAAGCTCCTTGTGCAGCACTTCCGTGTTGCGGTGAAGCCAGCTCAGGCCCGCGCCGTCGCTGGCGTCGAGCGACAGTTCCAGCGTGATCCGTGTGGCGGCAAGCTGCGTTTCCACGGCGGCGAGCAGCGCATCGAGCCCCTCCCCGGTTTCAGCCGATACGGGAAAGCACGGCCGTTCCGACGGCTGGCGCGCAGCAACGAGACGAAGCCGTTCGCGCGCATCCGCATCGAGGCGATCGATCTTGTTCCAGACTTCGATGACCTTGCCCGTTTCGAGCTCTATGCCGAGTTGCCGCAGCACGGCTTCGACGGCGTGCTGTTGCGGCTCGCTGTCTTCGTGCGAGATGTCGCGGACATGCAGAATGACGTCGGCCTCGACGACTTCTTCGAGCGTGGCGCGGAAAGCGGCGACCAGCATCGTCGGCAGATCGGAAATGAACCCCACGGTATCCGACAGCATAGCCTTGCCGCCATGCGGCAGACGCAGCGCGCGCAAGGTCGGATCGAGCGTTGCGAACAGCATGTCGGCCGCCTGCACGTCGGCGCGCGTCAGCCGGTTGAACAGCGTCGACTTGCCGGCATTGGTGTAGC
>JBEBWH010000078.1:0-11040 GCA_040392305.1 Bradyrhizobium sp.
TCGGCCTCGCCTATGTCTTCACCCGGCCGTCGTTTTAGCCTGAGAGACTGAGGCGATGAGCAACTGTCACGAACTTCGACACCGGCTATCGTCGGCACGCCCATCAGCATTTTTTGAGATTCGGTCCCCGCCGGCCGGGTTTACGTGGCTGACATGAGGGCAAGGAAGATGAGGTCGGCATTGGACCGGATTTCGCTGGGCAAATGAACGTGCCGCTGCCGATGTCGAGCGCTGAACTGCCGGTTCTCCATGGCTGCGGCGGATCAATCAACGGCGTTGGTCGCCTCCATGCGCTGGACGAGACGTTCGGCAATTTTTCGCGCGGCCGGTGTGGTCTGCGTCGCGACGACCTGGACCAGTGACGCGAGCGTCGTAGCCAGCCGCCGGTCCCGCAGCGGCACCGCAATGAGGCTGCCATTGTTCAAATCGGGCCTGACGGATTCGCGCGGCAGGAAGGTCGCAAGCGAGGTCTGCGCTACAAGCGTTCGTGCAAAGGCGAGTGAATTGGTCTCATAGCGCAGGTTGAGCCGCGTTTTGCTCTCGGCGCTGATGCGGTCAACCTCCTGCCGGATGCCGAATGAAGGGTCCGGCATGACGACATCGATGCCGTCGAGATCGCGGATGCGGCAACTGGCCCGGCCGGCAAGCGGATGGGTCGGCGCGACGATCAGGCAGAGGCCTTGCCGCATGCGTGCCAGTTCGATCAGGTCGCGGCGCGGCGTCGGACCGAACACCATGCCGAGATCGACATCGTGGCGCGCCACCATGTCCGCGACGATCCGGGAGCCGACCGTGGTGATGCTGACGGTGATCCCCGGATAGTCCTTTGACAGGTCCACGACGAAGCTGGCGAGGAAGCTGGCGAGCAACCCTTCGACCGTAGCGATCCGGACATGGCCGCGCTGCAGCGAGCCGATTTCGCGAGCGCCGGTGAAAATCTCGTCGATCTGTTTTCGATTGTCGATGGCGTAGCGATAGAGCAGGTGGCCGGCGTCGGTCAGGCTGATTCCGCGTGCGCGACGCTCGAACAGCCGGACCGATAGTTCAGCTTCCAGTCCCTGTATCTGCCGGCTGATGGCGCTGGGCGCGATCTGGAGCACCTCGGCTGCGCGTTTGATCGAGCCTTGCCGCGTGACTTCGCGAAAATATCGGATGGCCGTCGATTCAATCATGCTTCGAGCTCAACTCTGAGGGATCTAATTTTTAGACGTCATGAGCCTAAATTAAGCGCTTTATTTCGAATTGTGAACTTGCCATGCTTGCGGCCGTACCCCAACGTCATGGGGCAACCATGAATATGTGGAGGATCTTGATGCACCGGACCCGGCGAAATCTGTTCACTAGTGTCGCTCGCGCGGCATGTCTCGCGGCCGTAGGGCTGCTGGGCTTCGCAGGCACAGCCTCGGCCGAGGATGTCGTCCGGTTTGGCGCGCCGCTGCCGCTCACCGGGCCGCTCGCTCCGGAAGCGATCAAGCAGAAGCAGGGCTATGACCTGTGGGCCGAAGAGGCCAACAAGGCCGGTGGCATCAATGTCGGCGGCAAGCGCTACAAGGTTGAGATGGTCTATACTGACTATCAGTCCAACACGCCGCGCTCGGTGCAGACCACCGAGCAGATGATCACGCAGAACAAGGTCAACTTCCTGTTCGGCGCGTTCGGTTCGGGCGCAGCCAAGGCGGCGAGCTCGGTCTCCGAGAAGTACAAGATCCCGACCATCGCCGCAGCTGCGTCCTCGGCGCAGGTCTACGATCAGGGCTACAAGTATCTGTTTGGCACCTTTACGCCCAACGATACGCTGACGACGCCGCTGACCCAGATGGTGAAGGCCAAGGCCGCCGACGTAAAGAAGGTCGCCATCCTCGCGCGTAACGATCTCTTCCCGCTGGCGATCGCCCAGGAGATGGAAAAGTCGGCGAAGGCCAATGGCATCGAGGTGGTCTATTTCGAGAAATACGCCATCAATACGCTGGATCACTCGGCGGCGCTGTCCCAGATGAAGGCGCTCGGACCGCAGTGGATTTTCGTGACCGGCTACATCAACGACCTGTTGCTGGTGCGCAAGCAGATGGCCGACCAGAAGATGAAGGCGACCGTCGTTTCCATGATTGCAGGGCCGGCCTATCAGGAGTTCATCGACGCCGCTGGCGCCGGCGCGGAGAATGTCACGAGCGCTGCGTGGTGGCATCCGGCGGTGCGCTACGAGGGCAAGGATATCTTCGGATCGACCGCGAACTATCTCAAGCTGTTCCGCGACAAGTTCAAATCCGAGCCCGACTATGCGCAGGCCTCCGCCTCGGCGGCCGGAGCGATCTTCCAGCTTGCGATCGAGAAGGCAGGAACCATCGATCCGCAGAAGGTGCGCGACGCGCTGGCGAGCCTCGACGTGGTGACGTTCTACGGCCCGGTGAAGTTCGGCGAGACCGGTCAGATCTCCTCGCTGGAGCCGCCCGTGTTTCAGATCCAGGGCGCCAAGCCGATCGTGCTGTCGCCGGAGCAGATCAAGCAGGGTGAATTCAAGTTGGGCGTGCAATAGCGCCCAACCCTCCTGCTCTTATTTGATCGGATAATTGCATGCTTGTCGCACAGGTGCTCATCAACGCCTTGGTGCTGGGTTGCCTTTACGCCTGCATCGCCATCGGGTTCTCACTGGTTTGGGGCGTGCTCAACGTCATCAACCTGGTGCACGGCTCGTTCATCGTGCTGGGCGCATATTGCGCCTGGTGGCTGTACAATGTTTACGGCATCGCCCCATGGTATGCCTTGATCATTGTTGCCCCGCTGTTCTTCGCGCTGGGCTATGCTGTTCAGCGCTCCATCCTGAACCGGGTGATCGCCGCGCCGGTTCTTGTGACCCTGACCATGACGTTCGGACTGGATCTGATCCTGAACAACGTCATGATCTATTTCTTCACGGCGGATTTCCGAAAGCTGACGCTCTCGCCGCCGGTCGGGTCGATCTCCTTCGATAGCATCGTGGTGCCGGTCGATCGCCTGATCGCGCTCGGGCTTGCGCTTGCGCTGACATTCGCCCTCTACCTGATCCTCCGACGCTCCCGCACGGGGCGCGCGATCGTCGCCGTGCGGCTCGATCGTGACGCAGCCACCTTGATGGGGGTCGACGTCAAGTCGATTTATGCGATCGCCTTCGGCATCGGCGCGGTGATGGCCGGATGCGCCGGCGTGCTGATGGCGCTGATCTTTCCGATCTCGCCACTGGTGTCCACGGCCTATCTGACCAAAGCCTTCGTCGTATGCGTGCTGGGCGGGCTCGGAAGCGTCTCGGGCGCGCTTGCGGGAGGTCTGCTGCTGGCGCTGATCGAAGGGATCGGATCGGTGCTGCTCGGTCCGGCGCTCGCGACGACGCTGTCTTTCGTCCTTCTGATTGTATTTCTCGTGGTTCGTCCGCAGGGCCTTATGGGCCGGAAAGGCTTCGAGTGAAGCGATCCAATCTCATTCTGATCGGGCTGATCCTGTGCTTCGCGGCGCTGCCGCTGACAGGGAGCGCTTATGCGCTGCGGCTTGGCACGACTGCCGGAATGTATTGCATTCTCGCATTGTCATGGAACGTGATCGGCGGTTTCGCCGGCTATCCGTCGTTTGCGACGGCCGCCTTCTTCGGGCTCGGTGCTTACAGCGCCGGCGTGCTGATGGGGTACGGGGTGCCGCTATGGCTCGCCATTCCATCGGCGGCGGCGATTTCCTTTGCTCTGGCGGGTCTGCTTGGCGCCGTTCTTCTGCGCCTGCGCGGGCACTATTTTGCGATCGCAAGCCTTGCGCTGGTCGAAGTGCTGCGCGAGATCGTCAATCATGCGACCGATCTCACCGGCGGCGGCATGGGGCTGAACATTCCCGTGACCGCCGGCGTTGATGTGATGTCCGATGCCCGGTTTTTCTTCTATGCGATGTGGCTGGTCCTCCTCGTCACCGCGCTTGTCATGGTGGCGGTGTCGTCGTCCCGCCTCGGTTTCGGTCTGTCATGCATTCGCCAGAACGAGGCCGCCTCGCAAATGATCGGCCTCAATACGACGCTCTATAAGTCGGTCGCGTTCGGCCTGTCGGCCTGCTTCGTCGGCGCAGCCGGCGGCGTCTATGCGGCGTGGGTTCACTATATCGACCCGACCGACGTGTTCGACGTGCTGTATTCGGTGAAGCCTATCGTCATGGCGCTGATTGGCGGTCTCGGCTCCGCGCTTGGCGTGGTGATCGGTGCGGCTGTCTATCTGGTGCTGGAGGAGGTTGTCTGGCGCAATTACATCCAGTTCCATTCGGCTGTTCTCGGCGTTCTGATCATCGCGCTCCTGTTGTTCCTGCCGCATGGCCTGACGTCGCTCCGCGGCGAAGTTCTGCTGAAGAGGTTGCGCGGTGTCTGAAATCCTGAAACTGCACAATGTCTCGCGCCGGTTCGGCGGCCTGCTCGCGCTTCGTGACGTGACGCTCGGCGTGAGCAAGGGTGAAATCCTCGGATTGATCGGGCCGAACGGCGCGGGCAAGACGACACTGGTCAATGTCGTCACCGGCGTCACGCCGGCGACCGGCGGCAAGGTGACGTTCGGCGAGCAGGATATCACCCGCGTGAGATCCTATCAGGCCGCACGGCTTGGCCTTTCGCGCACCTTTCAGGTGGTGCAGCCGTTTCCGGAGATGAGCACGCTCGATAACGTTGCCGCGGCGGCGGCGTTCTCGAAGCCGGGAACGTCGCTTCACGAAGCACGCGATGCGGCGCGCGAACACCTTGCCTTTGTCGGCATTGAAGGCCAGGCCGCCCAGCCTGCCGCAACGCTGACGCTTGCGATGCGCAAGCGGCTTGAGCTTGCCAAAGCGCTGGCGCTGCGTCCGCGCCTGCTGTTTCTCGACGAGGTCAATGCCGGGCTGAACTCCGCCGAGGTGGAGCGCGCGACCGGTCTCATCCATCAGATCGCCGCCAGCGGCGTCACCATCGTCATGATCGAGCACCTCATGAAGGTGGTGCTGAATGTCTGCACGCGGATCGCGGTGCTGCACAACGGAGCGCTGATCGCCGATGGCGCGCCGCGCGACGTGATCAGGGACAATGCGGTGATCGAAGCGTATCTGGGTCAGCAATATGCACGGCAGCACGGCCATGGCTGAAAAGCGGACAATGCAGGAGCCGATCCTCGAATTGCAAGGCGTCACCGCCGGCTACGGTGAAATCCAGGTGCTGTGGGGTATCGATATGGTGGTCCGCCCCGGCGAGATCACCGCGTTGATCGGCTCCAATGGCGCCGGGAAAACCACGCTGATGCGCGCGTTGTCGGGGCTCATTCCGGTGCGATCGGGTCGGTATCGCGCGGCGGGCGAGGATTTGACCTCTGCCAAGGCCGAGCAGATTCTGCGGAAGGGCATCGTTCACGTGCCCGAGGGGCGTCGTCTGTTCGGGGCAATGAGCATCGAGGACAACCTGTTGATGGGGGCCTATCTGCGCTCCGTCGGCCGCAGCGAAATCAACCGCGAACTCGATCGCGTGTTTCATATTTTCCCCAAGCTGTATGAGCGGCGCACGCAGGCGGCCGCGACGCTGTCGGGCGGCGAACAACAGATGTGCGCGATCGGTCGCGGACTGATGAGCGCGCCGTCTCTTCTGATGATTGACGAGTTGTCGCTGGGCCTGTCGCCGCTTCTTGTCGAGCAACTCGTCGCCGCGCTGCGTCAGCTCAATGCCGAAGGCATGTCGATTCTGCTGGTCGAACAGGACGTGATGACCGCGCTCGATCTGTCCCACTCCGCTTTCATCATGGACATGGGCAAGATCGTTCGCTCCGGCCCATCGTCCGAACTGCTTTCCGATCCGATCATCCGCGACGCCTATCTGGGCGTGATCGAGGACTGACCAACAGTCGCGCGGCCAATTCTTTATTCATCCCAAACTCTATCGAGGTGATATGAGCACGACCAAAGTTGAAACGGTCCAAGCGCGGCATGGCGGTTACCGGTTCATCCCCGCTGTCAGTCAGTATTCGGCAGGTGTCGGCGCGCTGCCTGGATATGCGCTTGAGCGGGTGCGCTTTGCCAAGCCGATTCCGATCCGCGAAGGATTCGATCGTATCGCTTCCATCATCAAGGCCGCCGGTCAGCCTCTGACGTCGTTCTGCGCATGTGAGCTGCGCTCGCCGGAGCCGTTCACCGAGGCGGGATTTCGCGAGTTCAACGCGGTCTATACCGGCGTGCTCTCGTCGTGGGGGGTGATTGCCGACGGCGTCAATCCGGTCGGACGCAGCAATGTCTGTCCCGAGGTGCAGCCGCCGGCCGCACCGAGCTTCCATGCCTTCACCTTCGTCGTTCCGGATGCGGATGCGCCGCCGTCCTTCGTGGTTTCGGGCAGCGCGGAAGCAGCCGAGGGCAGCGGCGACTACCGGGACAGCATTGTCCGTCTCGGCGATACCTCGCCGGAAGGTCTGCGCGAAAAGGCCGTCTTCGTGCTGAATGAAATGGAACGGCGCATGAGCGCATTTTCCGGTACGTGGTCGGATACGACCGGCGTGCAGATTTATTCGGTTCACGACATCTTCCCGTTCGTCGAGGACGAGCTGGGCAAGCGCGGCGCGCTTGGTAACGGCATGACGTGGCATTTCAATCGGCCGCCAGTGCTCGATCTGGAGTACGAGATGGATTGCCGTCGCGTTCATCGTGAGCGGGTCGTCGAAGCCTAAGCGCGCTCGATCCGTTACGCATCCGATCTGGCCTCGATCGCTCCGGCGGAGCATCGAGGCCTTTTCTTTTTCCGTGCATGCTTCGCAATGCGTCGGTTCGAAGTCGGCATGCATAGGATCGATGTTGAATCGATCAATCCGGCAGGAAATCCCACATCGATGCAACGGGTAGTGGCAATTCACATTGTCGTCGCGTGGTTGCCGCTCGTGTTATCCACCGCTCGCGCAAGAATCGTAAAAGTGAGGCAGTTTGCCTCATGGAGTTCGACTTTAGTCTACACTAACAGCATGCCTGCGTTCGGTCGGCAGTTTGTCGCTGAACGCAGAAGCGCCTCAGGTGTTTCTCCTCTGACTTGACCCTGCTACCGAAAGGTGGCGGGGCATTTCAGTTTCAATCGGAGTAACAGCGAGATGGCGAACCGCATCCTGATTCTCTATGGCTCCTATCGCACCGACCGCATGGGCATTCGGCTTGCGGACTTTATCGTTTCGGCCTTTCGCGAACGGGGCGACGACGCCGAACTGATCGACGCCAAGGCTGTCGGCCTGCCGATGCTCGACCGGATGTACAAGGAATATCCCAAGGGGCAGGCGCCGCATGCTCTGGAGCAGCTGGCGGAAAAGGTTCGTTCCGCCGATGGCTTCGTCTTTGTCACCGGGGAATACAATTGGGGAATCCAGCCCGGTCTGAAGAATCTTACGGATCACTTCCTGGAAGAATGGTTCTGGCGACCCGCGGCGATCGCCAGCTATTCGGCCGGGCGTTTTGCGGGCGCGCGTTCAGCGCTGGCATGGCATGGCACGTTGTCCGAAATGGGCATGGTGGTCGTATCCTCGACGATCGCGGTCGGCCAGATCGGCCAATCGATCGATGCGGATGGCCAGCCGGCCGGCGAGGGCGGCAAGGCGCTGGCGCGGGCCTTTCCGCGTTTCGCCGACGATCTCGCCTGGTGGGTCGAGGCGGCGAAGGCGCAGCGGGCGCGGAAGCCGCCGCCTTATTGATTCACGCCCTGCGGGCTGGGAGGAGATTGCGTCGGCGAGCGACGAAGCGCCAGTGCAACGCCTGCCAGTGTGAGCGCGAGCGCTGCGATCTCGCGCAGACCGAACGGGTCGCCGAGAAACAGCGCGCCTGCGCAGACGCCGACCACCGGCACGCCGAGAGAACCCGTGGTTGCCGCCGCTGGCTTCAATCGCCGCAGCGCTGCGAACCAGGTCACATAGGCGATCGCCATTGGACCAAGCGTCATATAGAGCATCAGGCCCCATCCCTGCCACGACAGTGCGCCGATATCGGGACGCTCGATCAAGAGACCGAGCACGACCATCGGAAGGCAGCCAAGCCCGACCTGCCAGGCGACGAGGGCAACCGGCTTCAACGGGAAATCCGCGCGCAACGTGACGCTGCCGAAGGCGAACAGGACAGCCGACGAGAGCGCCAGTGCGACACCAAGGGCTTTGGTCGGGTCGAATGCGAAGCCCTGGCCGCTGAACAGAATCGCGAGGCCCGAAAATGCCAGCGCGAGGCCGGCAATGCCTCGGGAGCTGGGACGGTCGCCGAGCATCGGCCACGCAAGCAGCATCGTCCAGATCGGCATCGTGTAGGCCAATAGCGCGGCCTCGCTGATGGGCAGATACTTCATGGCGATGGTGCCGAAGCCCATCCATGCAAACACGTTGGTGAAGGCGGCGAAGGCGAGGCGAGGGCCATACCGGGCCGATATGCGCACGCTTTCGCCGCGCCAGAGCGCGACCATGGCAAGGATCAGCGAGGCCGCGACGCCGGCCACACCCCGCGAGAACAGCGGCGGCCATTCCTGTAGCAGCAGTTTGACAGCCGGCCAGTTCAACCCCCAGACAACGATCGTGGTGGCGAGGAGCGCAAAGCCGGCAAGATGGGATTCGGAGGGTGCGCGCGACATGCGCCCGGATTTAGAAGCTTGCGCCCGACAAGTAAAACGACGGGAAAGCGGGACAGGGTTGCGCAAGCAACGCCGGCCGTCACCGGCCGGTGCCGTTTTATTCTTGCTTTTCTCGGAACCGGACATGGGCCTTATGCAGCCCACGCCCTTTTTACCTCATGGATCGGGAATCATCCCGCGCGGTTCAAGATGCGGCGAATACGATCAGCAGATCCTTGGGGTCCACGGCGCTGCCGCTGGCGACCAGAACTTCCTGAACGACGCCGTCGCGGGAGGCGTGCAGCGCGGTTTCCATCTTCATCGCCTCGATGGTCAGCAGCGTCTCGCCGCTCTTGACCTTCTGTCCCGGCTTCACCGCGACGGTGGCAACCGCTCCCGGCATGGGAGCTGCGACATGCAACTCGTTGCCGTCTTCCGCCTTGCGTCGCACCGGCACGGTGCCGGCGGCCTTGCGATTGGGAACGCGCACGATGCGGGGCTGGCCATTGAGTTCGAAGAACACCTTGACCTGGCCTTCCTCGTCGGTCTCGCCCACGGCCTGCAGCCGGACCACGAGCGATTTGCCCCGCTCGATTTCCACTGCAATCTCGCCGCCGATCTCCATGCCGTAGAAATACACCGGGGTCGGCAGCACCGAGACCGGGCCGTATTTGCGCTCGGCGCGGGCGTAGTCGGAAAACACCTTCGGATACATCAGATAGGAGCTCAGCTCCTGTTCGGTGATACGACGGCCGCAGCGCTTCTCCGCTTCGGTGCGATGGTCGGCGAGATTGGCCTCCGCCAGCAGCGCGCCCGGCCGCGCCGTCGAAGCCGGTTCGCCTTTGAGCGCCTTGCGCTGCAACGCCTCCGGCCAACCGCCCGGCGGCTGGCCGAGATCGCCGTGCAGCATTTCAATGACGGAGGCGGGGAAGGCGATATCCCTGTCCGGGGACAGCACGTCGGCCGCCGTAAGATTCTGGGCGACCATCATCAGCGCCATATCGCCGACCACTTTCGACGACGGGGTGACCTTGACGATATCGCCGAACAGATCGTTGGCGGCGCGATAGGCCTTCGCCACCTCATGCCAGCGGGTTTCCAGCCCGAGCGCGCGCGCCTGCTCCTTGAGATTGGTGAACTGGCCGCCGGGCATCTCGTGTAGATAGACTTCGGACGCGCCCGATTTCAGATCGCTTTCGAAGGCGGCGTATTGCGTGCGCACGGCCTCCCAGTAGAAGCTGATCTGCCGGATGGCCTCCGGATCGAGTCCGCTCTCTCGGCCGGTGTGGCGCAGCGCTTCGACGATCGAGCCGAGACACGGCTGGGAGGTCGCGCCCGACATCGCGTCCATCGCCGCATCGACCGCATCGACGCCTGCATCGATCGCGGCCAGGACGCTGGCGGCGGCGATGCCCGAGGTGTCGTGGGTGTGCAGATGGATCGGCAGGCCGACCTCCTGCTTCAGGGCCGTCACGAGCCGGTGGGCGGCGGCGGGCTTGAGCAGCCCGGCCATATCCTTGATGCCGAGGATGTGGCAGCCGGCGGCTTCCAGCTCCTTGGCGAGCGCGACATAGTAGCCGAGGGAGTATTTGGCGCGGTCCGGATCGAGGATATCGCCGGTATAGCAGATCGCTCCTTCGGCGAGCTTGCCGTTCTCGCAGACCGCGTCGATCGCAACCCGCATGTTTTCCACCCAGTTCAGGCAGTCGAACACGCGGAACAGATCCATGCCGGCCTGCGCGGCCTCGCGCACGAAGTGACGCACTACATTGTCCGGATAGTTGGTGTAGCCGACGCCATTGGCGCCGCGCAGCAGCATCTGGGTCAGGATGTTGGGCGCTTTCTCGCGGATCAGCGCGAGCCGCTCCCATGGGTCTTCGGTCAGGAAGCGCATGGCGACGTCGAAAGTGGCGCCGCCCCAGCACTCGAGCGAGAACAGTTGCGGCAGCGCCCGTGCATAGCCGTCGGCGATCGTGACGAGGTCGTGGGTCCGCATCCGGGTCGCCAGCAGCGACTGATGGCCGTCGCGCATGGTGGTGTCGGTCACCAGCACGCGTTCTTCATTGCGCATCCAGTCGGCGAAGCCCTTCGGGCCAAGCTCGTCGAGCTTCTGCCTGGTCCCCGGCACGATGTCGCCATCGAAGCGGGGAGGAACCGGCGGGCGCGCATTTGCAGGTGGGCGGGCGCGGTCGCGCGTCTCGGGATGCCCGTTCACGGTGACGTCGGCGATATAGGACAGAAGCTTGGTGGCGCGGTCGCGGCGCTTTTTTGCCGCGAACAGTTCCGGCGTTTCGTCGATGAACCGTGTAGTGTACTCGCCGGCGAGGAATTTTGGATGGCTTAGCACCGTTTCGAGAAACGACAGGTTGGTGGCGACGCCGCGGATGCGATATTCGCGCAGCGCACGATCCATCCGCGCGATGACCTCCGCGGACGAGGGCGCCCACGCCGTGACCTTCTCCAGCATGGGATCG
>JBEBWH010000079.1:0-10838 GCA_040392305.1 Bradyrhizobium sp.
AAGACGGATGCGCGGGTCAAGTCCGCGCATGAGGACCGGTGATTCCGCCGGGCAGCAGACTGCCTCCGGCCGCAGTACACCGGCTCACAAAAAAAGCGGCGCCGGAGGGCGCCGCTTCGTTTCTTGCTCGACGGACTGGACCACAGGCCCGCCCGGCCCCGCATCACTTGCTGACGTAGCGTGCAGCCTTGACCGGATAATCCGCGACCGGCGGCGGCGGCGTGAAACGCACGCGGTAGCTCAGCATCGCGGTGCGTCCCGAAGCCGGCACCGCGTGACCGCCGTAGTACTGGGCATAGTACAGTTCGTCGGTCAGGTTGTAGAGATTGAGCTGCAGCAGCGAGTCCTTGGTGACCTTGTAGCTCGTCATCAGATCGAGCTTCCAGTATTCGGGCACATAGGAGGTGTTGGCCGTGTTGACGAAGGTATTCGCCGCATAGGTCACACCGCCGCCGACGGTCCACTGCGGGGTCACGTCGTAGGTGGTCCACAACGTGAAGTTATGAGGCGGCGTGTTCGGCAGTTGCCGACCCAGATCCGCCAGATTGGTGGTGTTCACGATCTCGGAGTCGAGATAGCTGTAGCCCGCGAACACGTTCCACTGATCGGTGATCTTGCCCGCGATGCCCAGTTCGACGCCCTGGACGCGCGCCAGTCCGTCCAGCACCAGCGCGGTGTTGGTGGCGGGATCGACCGGAATGCGCAGATTGGTTTTCTCGGTGCGGAACACTGCGCCACTCAATGTCAGACGCCCGCCGAGGAGATCCGCCTTGGCGCCGATCTCGAGCGTGGTGTTGCGCTCCGGCTCGAGGAAGACGTTCGCCGCATTGTTATCGGCGCTGCTGAGCGACTGGAATTCAGCCGCAGGGTTGTGGGATACGCCATAGGCGACATAGACGCTGGAGTTCTTGGTCGGATGGAACACACCGCCGACGCGCCAGTTCAGCATGTTGTCGGTGCGGCTGAGATTGCGATCCGCCGGCAGCGCCGCCCCGGTGTTGGTGTAATCGGTGGTGAAGCTGTCATAGCGGATCGAGCCGAGCAGCTCGAAATACTCGTTGATCTTGACCTGATCGAAGCCATAGACCGCGTAGTTGGTGGACACCGTGTTGGTCGGCGCGCCAAAACCGTTGAACGGCCCGCCAAACGAGGTATCGACCGGATAATAGAGGCTGGTCCGGCAACCCGCGCCGGTCGGCGTGCAGTAGTTCGCACGCATCTGATCACGGGTTTCGCGCGCGACTTCCGCACCCATCGCGAAGGTATGCTCCAGACCGCCGGTCCAGAACTTGCCGGTCAGGTCAGTCTGGTTCGTGATCAGCGAATTCTGGGTCCGCGTCTCGAAGTGCTGGCGGCCGATGGTCATCAGATTGACCGGATAGCCCGGCGTCACCGCGCTCGTATTGTTAGCCTGGAGCAGGCTGCGCGGCGCCGTCACCCGCGCCGTGCGATCGACGGTAATATAGCGCGTAGCGTTGCTGATCTTCAGGTTCGGATTGATATCGTGCTCGAACTTCGCGGTGGCGATGTGCGCGTCGGTCGTCACCAGATCCGCGAGCGAACCGCCTGCGACGCCGAACCAGTTGCTGCGCGGAATCGGCACCGGCGGCGTTGCTGCGCCATTGCCGAAATAGCCGGCATTGGTCATCGCGCCGGTCGTCTGACTGAAGGCCGGAGCGGGAAGATAGGGATGGCCGTAATCCGGCACGCCCTCTTCGCCCTGATAGACATAGCTGAACGTGGCGCGCGTATCCGGCGCGAAATCGACCTTGAACGAGGGAGCGATGCCCCAGCGGCGCGTGAAGACATGATCACGGTCCGCCATCGGCAGATCCTGATACATCGCGGCGATGCGGCCCGCGAAATTATCCTGCCGGCCGCTCGCGTCGACCTCGGCGCGATAGCCGCCGCTGGTGGTGCCGCTGATCGTGCCATCGATGAAAGTAGCGCCGGTCGGCAGCTTGGTCACGGTGTTGATCGCACCGCCGGTGGAGCCACGGCCGAAGGCGAAGCCGGACGGTCCCTTGTAGACTTCGACACGGTCGCTGCTGAACAGATCGCGCGTATACCAGCCGGGATCGCGGATGCCATCGCGGAACATGTCGCCGCGAGCGGCAAAGCCGCGAACGATCGGGGCGTCGCCCTGCACGCCGCCCTCGCCCGCGCTGAAGGTGATGCCGGGCACGGTGCGCAGCGCGTCTTCCATGCTGGTCAGGCGCTGATCCTGAATGACCTGCTGCGTCACCACATTGACCGTCTGCGGCGTGTCGCGCAGCGGCACCGGAAGACGGGACACGCCGACCTGGGTCGGGGCCTGATAGCCGGTGGCGCCGCTGCCGTCGCCGGTCGTCGGCGTGATCGCGACATCGCTCGGCGCGGCGACTGCGGGGGCCGTCGCCGCCGGTGCGGGACGCGCGGCACGCTGGCGCTTGGCGGTGCGCTTCGGCGCGGTGACGCGCACCTGCGGCAGTTCCTCGCCGCCGCTAGCGGTCTGCGCATCGGCGACATCCGAGATCAGCATCGCCGCGGCGACGCCGATCGAGGCGCGCGCCCATGCTACTTTCGAGACGATGAAGCCGCCTTCCGTTGCCCCGGATATTTCTTGATCGTTTGACGCAGACCTCATCATCGCCCAATCCCCGTTCGTCGGCTGCACCCCAATGGCAACCGGTATCGAGGTCGGCTCTATCACGATGATTTTTCCACCCGCAACGGCACAATGCCCGGATATCAGCGATTTATAGAGTTTCTAGTTTTTGCGCTGCGCGAACGGCATCAACTTTATAGGCCTTCTAAAGGCCACCTTGCTTTATCTCCCGACCACAACGAGCTACCACCATAACGGTATGGCGCTGCTGATCGGCAGGATGCCCGCGTGCCGCTGTACGCACGGATACCGCAACCGAAATACTGGTCCAATGATCCATCGCCTGACACATCGCGGCCGATCGCAGCCGGCTCTCATCAACCTGGCGCGCTGGACGCTGGCCGCCCTGCTGGCCTGCTGCGCGCCGCTCGCGCATGCGCAGACGGCCCCTCCGTCGGCACCCGCGCAACAGTCGGCGCCGCCGGCCGCCGCGCCTCCCGACACGGCGCCGCCGCAGCTCACGACAACCGCGCCGGACAGCAGCACACCGAACGTCGCGGCGCCAGACACTGTCGCCCCAGACACTGTCGCACCGGGCAATGTCGCACCAAACACCGCCGCGTCCGAAGCCGATGGAGCTTCCGCTGTTCCAGCGGCGGCACCGGAGCCTGTGACGACGACGGCGTCGGACACAACGGCATCGGATATCGATCACGCGCTGCCACGCGATCTCTCGCCACTCGGCATGTTCATGGCCGCCGACATCATCGTCAAAGCGGTGATGATCGGACTGGCGCTGGCATCGGTCCTCACCTGGTCGGTGTGGCTCGCCAAGGTGATCGAGCTGTTTGCCGCACGGCGCAAAACGCGGCGCGACACCAGCCGGGTGGCGCAATCGCGCACGCTGGCCGATGCCCACAACAGTCTCGGCAATGTCGATAGCGATGTCGCGACGCTCTGCCGCGCGGCCGCGGATGAAATCCACCGCTCCAGCGACGCGATGAATCCCGACGGCATCAAGGAGCGCGTCGCATCGCATTTCAGCCGGATCGAGGCAGCGGCGGCGCGCCGCATGACGCGCGGCACCGGCATCCTCGCCACCATCGGCTCCACGGCGCCGTTCGTCGGCCTGTTCGGCACCGTGTGGGGCATCATGAATTCGTTCATCGGCATCTCGAAGGCGCAGACGACCAATCTCGCAGTGGTCGCGCCCGGCATCGCCGAGGCACTGCTCGCAACCGCGCTCGGGCTCGTCGCGGCGATTCCGGCGGTGATCATCTTCAACATGTTCTCGCGTTCGATCGCCGGCTATCGCGGCCTGCTCGGCGACGGCTCGGCCGAACTGATGCGCATGATCAGCCGCGATCTCGATCGCACCGGCGGGTATCGCCAGCAGCCCCGCGCTGCGGCGGCGGAGTAAGGATACGGGGGGTCTCAGGTGGCGGCGCAGCTCCAGCAGTCAACGGACGACGACCTCGCCCCGGTGCATGACATCAACGTCACGCCGTTCATCGACGTCATCCTCGTCCTGTTGATCATCTTCATGATCGCCGCGCCGCTCGCGACCGTCGATCTGCCGGTCGACCTGCCTGCTTCGACCGCCAAGCAGCAGCAGCGCCCCGACAAGCCGATCTTCGTCAGCCTCAAGAGCGACGGCACGGTCGCGGTCGGCGAAACGCCGGTCAGCCGCGCCGCCATCGGCTTCAGTCTCGACCAGGCCGCCGGCGGCGACCGCAAGAAACGCATCTTCGTGCGCGCCGACAAAGCCCTCCCCTATGGCGAAGTCATGAAGCTGATGAACGAGCTGCGCGACGTCGGCTATCTCAAGATCGCATTGGTGGCGCTCGAACGCGCGGGATCGTCGCAATGACCAGCCCGGCCTACAGCATGACACGAACGGAGCTTTGGCGCTGGGGCCTGTCCTTCGTCGCCATTCTGGCCCTGCATTGCGGCATCGCCGCCGCGATCATCATCAAGCCGGCCGAAGGCGACGTGCTCGACAACATCGAGGCCATCGAGGTGGACTTCACCACCGCCTCGTTCGAGAACGCGCCGCCGCGCGACATCGCGCCGGGCGAGGAGCAGATCCAGACCGAACAGGCGCCGCCGCCGATGGAAAAATCGGTGGAGAAAAAGGAAGACGAGCAGGAGCCGGTCGAGGACAAGCCGCAGGTGGAGCCGGTGAAGGAAGCCGAAGCCGAACCGCCGCCGGTCGCGCCCGATCCGGAAGTCGCGATCGCGGCCGCGACGCCGCCACCAAAAGAAGAAGAGCGCAAGGAAGAGGAAAAGTCGCCGAACTCCGCGCCGCCGGTGATCTCATCCTCCGTGACCACGGCGCCGACCGCGACCGCGGCGCGCACCGCCTCGGTCGTGAGCTGGAAGCGCAAGCTCGCGGTGCATCTGCAACGCAACAAGCGCTATCCCTCGACGGCCCAGGCCCGGCGCGAGCATGGTACCGCGCGCGTTTCGTTCATCGTCGACCGGCGTGGCCGGGTGATCCAGAGCAAGCTCGTCAAGAGCACCGGCTCGGCCGCGCTCGACGAGGAAACTCTGGCGCTGCTGCAACGCGCCCAGCCGCTGCCGACGCCGCCCGCGGACGTGCCGGGAACGCAGTTCGCTTTCTCGGTGCCCTTCCGCTTCGATCTGCAATGATCCTGACGCGGCTGCGCCAGTTCGCGGCGCGCCGCCCCAACCGGGCGCTCGCGGCATTGCAGACGCAGATCGCGCCGATCCGCGCCGCCGCCGCCGCGCTCGGTTCGCTTTCGGACGCAGCGCTTACAGCCCACTTCGCCGGATTGCGCAGCGATGTCGTGCGCTTCGGACTGACCGGCTCAATGACTGCGCGGATCGCCGCCACCGTCTGCGAAGCCGCACGCCGTGCGCTGCGGCAATCATTGTTCGACGAGCAGCTGATCGGCGCGCTCGCACTGCACCAGGGCCTCATCGTCGAGATGAAGACCGGCGAAGGCAAGACGCTCGCCGCCACGCTGCCGGCCTGCCTCGACGCGCTGTGTGGCAAGGGCGTGCATATCGTCACCGCGAACGACTATCTGGCGGCGCGCGACGCTGCCTGGATGGGACCTCTCTATAGGTTGCTCGGCCTCAGCGTCGGGCTCGTCACCAGCGATCTCGACGACGACGAGCGCCGGCGCGCCTATGGCTGCGATGTCACCTATGGCGCCGCCAGCGAATTCGGCCTCGACTATCTTCGCGACCATCTGAAATACACCGCCGCCGAGCAGGTGCAGCGCGGCCACGCCTTCGCGATCGTCGATGAGGCCGACTGCGTGCTGATCGACGATGCGCGAACGCCGCTGACCCTCTATGGCGAGAGCAGCGATCAATCGCGGTTCTATTGCACGATCGACGCGCTGGTCCGCTCGCTGGCGCCAGCCTGCTACGAGACCGAACCGCGCAAGCGCCGCGTCACGCTGACGGAGCGCGGCATCGAGACCTGCGAAACAGCGCTCCGCGCCCAGGGCCTGTGCGCTGCCACGTCGCTGTTCGACATCGAGAACGTGGCGCTGCTGCATCACCTCAACGAGGCGCTGCGCGCCCATGCCGTGCTTGCGCGCAACGTCGATTATGTCGTGCATGACGGCGAGGTGGTGCTGGTGGACGAGAGCAGCGGCCGCATGCTGGCCGGACGCCGCTACGCCGACGGCCTGCATCAGGCGCTGGAGGCCAAGGAAGGGCTTGCAATCCAGCCGGAAAGCCGGACGCTCGCCGCGATCACTCTTCAGAATTATTTCCGCCTTTACCGCAAGCTCGCGGGCATGACAGGCACGGCCGTCAGCGAACGCGGCGAATTTCAGCATGTCTATGGCCGCGACGTCATCGCGATCCCGACGCATCGGCCGGTCATCCGTCGCGACGAGGCCGACGTCATCTACGCCAACGAGAACGACAAGCTCTCCGCCATCATCGCCATGATCGAGGACGCGCGGACGCGCCGCCAGCCCGTGCTGGTCGGCACGCCATCAGTGGAGAAATCGGAGCAGCTCGCGGCGCGGCTCGCCGAACGCGGCTGGCAGCCGCGGGATTTCGATGACGCCACGCGTGACCTTGACGACGACAGCGTCCCGCGTTTCGCCGTGCTCAACGCGCGCCATCACGCGATCGAGGCGAAGATCATCGCGCAGGCGGGGCTGCCCGGCCGTGTCACGATCGTCACCGCGATGGCCGGCCGCGGCACCGACATTCGGCTCGGCGACGGCGACGAGGCGTCGGCCCGGATCGTTCGCGGATCTGGCGGGCTACTGGTTCTCGGCACCGAACGTCATGCCTGCAAGCGGCTCGACGACCAGTTGCGCGGCCGCGCCGGACGGCAGGGCGACCCCGGCCGCTCGCTGTTCTTCGCTTCGCTCGACGATCCGTTGCTGCGTCCGCTCGCGCCAGCCCTGCGCCGGTCGCTGCGCGCCGTACCGCCTGGGCGGGCGATCGGATCGGCCCGGCTGCGCAAAGCGCTGGACCACGCGCAATGGCGCAATGCCGCGCGGGATTTCGAGGAGCGCAAGAGCCTCGCCGAGTTCGACGACGTCGTCGATGCGCAGCGACGCACGATCTATCATAGGCGCGATGAGTTGTTGCGGGGCAACGACGGCCGCATCCTTGCGCAACAGATGCTGCACAATGTGATCGACGAGATGCTCGCGCGATCGGTGCCCGACGGCCGCACGGCGACGCCACCGCAACTCGCCGAACTCGACCGGAGCATCCGCTCGGTGCTCACCCTTGCGGTGCCTCTGCGCGACGCCGGCGGCATGGCGCTATCACGCACGGTGCTGCGGGAGCGGATATTGTCCTACGCCGACGACTGGCTCGCGCGCAAATTCAGCCTGCTCGGCAATGACACCATGGACGCGGTGTCGCGCCGCATCTGTCTGGCGCTGCTCGATCAGCATTGGGCCGAGCAGATCGCGCGGCTCGATCACCTGCGCCGCGTCGTCGGGGACCGCAGACTGAACCGCACCGCCCTGTTGCCGGAATTCAAGATCGAGGCATTCGAAGCCTTCACAACGATGATGAAGGATTTCGAGCGCGAGGCGGCCGCCTATCTGATGCGCGTCGGCCGCACCGATGCCGCCGTCGCACCCGCAACGGAAACGCTCGCGGGCGGTTGAACATCTCGCGCACCGCCCTAAAATAACGCAAACGAGGGAACCCCTCGCAAGATTGCGGGTTCCAGTTGCGGTTGCGGAGCGCACTCGCTCCGCGTGACACAGCCCGCACGGGCAAAGGTCCGTCATCATAGGCGGCAGATCGGGACTTAAATCTGGTCCCCACAACATCCATCGGTCACTGACCATCACGCAAAGGCCGCAGGGCCGTTGACGGAAGGGACAACGTTTTGCAGCAGGTTGATGAATTCATCCGCACCGGGGTCGTGCTTGGCAATCATCTGATCGCGTGGGGGCTCGCGCTTGCCGTGTTCTTCGGCGCCTTCGTCGCCGCCGTCAGGGTGCGAAAGATCGTCACCGACCGTCTCACGCGCAATCCGGGCGGACGCTCGCTACAGGTGATCCGCATCATCACCGTGCTGCTGCAGAGCACACGGCGGCTGTTTATTTTCGCCGTGGCGCTGGGGCTTGCCAAACAGTTTCTGGTGCTGCCCGCCCCGGCCGAACGGCTGGCCTCAGGCGTGGTCTTCATCGCGGTGCTGATCCAGGCCGGGCTGTGGGGCGGCAGCCTCGCCGCGCTGTGGGTGGACAACTATCTCGACGACCAGCGCCGCTACGATCCCGCTCGCACTAGCGCGGCGCAGATCATCCGCATCGCCGCGCTCACCGTGGTGTGGTCGGCGGTGCTGCTGGTGGGCTTAAGCAATTTCGGCATCGATATCACCGGCCTTGTCGCCGGTCTCGGCGTCGGCGGCATCGCGGTCGCTTTCGCGCTGCAAAGCGTGCTGAAGGACCTGTTCGCCTCGCTCGCGATCATTCTCGACAAGCCGTTCGTGGTCGGTGACTTCATCATCTTCGACGATCAACTGGGCACGGTCGAGCGCATCGGCCTGAAGACGACGCGTGTGCGTTCGCTCTCTGGCGAACAGATTTCCGTATCGAACGACGCCCTGCTCAACACGCGGCTGCGCAACTTCAAGCGCATGGAGGAACGGCGCGTGGTGTTCAACATCACCGCGCATTACGGCGCGCCGATCGCGACGCTGGAGACGTTTCCGGCCTTCATGAAGGCGACCATCGGCGGCATCAAGGGCACGCGCTTCGATCGCTCGCACCTCGCCGAATTCACCGATCTCGGGCACCGCTTCGAGACCGTCTATTATGTCCTGAGCCCGGACTACAACATCTACATGGATATCCATCAGCGCATCCTGATGGCGGCGGCGCGCTGGTTCGATGATAACGGCGTGCAGTTCGCCCATCCCTCGCGGCGGGTGCTGCTCGACGCCGAATCCGTGCAGGCCCTGCAAGGCCTGACCGCCACGCCGGAAGCGCCCGCCGCCGAACCCAGGCGGGCGGCGGCGCTCAAGGCGTAGGCGAACGCCCGTCAGCACGTATCAGCGCTGCACGCGCTCCAGCACCGCCATCAGCTCGGCGATCTTCTGGCGCTGATCGGCCTTGTCGCCCGAGGCGATGGCGTGCTCGACGCAGTGGCCGACGTGATCGCGCAACAGTTCTTCCTCGACCCGCCGCAACGCGGCGCGCACGGCCGCGATCTGCGTGATGATGTCGATGCAGTAGCGGTCGTCCTCGACCATGCGCGAGAGGCCGCGTACCTGCCCTTCGATCCGGCTCAGGCGTTTCTGACAGGATGCCTTGATGTCTTTTCGCATTCTCGCTATATACCCCCATAGGGTATCAAGCGCAAGCGGCGACGGAGACGATCATGGCGACCGACCGGCAGACGGACACCACGCACGAGGCACCGAAATCGTGCTGCTCGGGACACCAGGCCGCGCCGCCGGCCCCGACATCTTCCTGCTGCGGCGGCCATGGCCACGATCATGGGCATCACGATCACGGCGCGGCCGTCGGCACGGTGAAGGACCCCGTCTGCGGCATGAACGTCGATCCGGCCACCAGCAAGCATAGCTTCGCGCATGAAGGCCAGCCCTATCATTTCTGCTCGGCCGGCTGCCGCACCAGGTTCGCCGCCGATCCCGGCCGCTATCTCGGCGAACCACGCCCTGAGGAAAAAGTGCCGGAAGGCACGATCTACACCTGCCCGATGCACCCGGAAATCCGGCAGGTCGGCCCCGGCAGCTGTCCGATCTGCGGCATGGCGCTGGAGCCCGATCTCGTCTCGCTCGACACGCCGCCCAATCCCGAACTGATCGACTTCACCCGCCGCTTCTGGGTCGGCCTCGCCTTCACCTTGCCGGTGTTCGTGCTGGAGATGGGCAGCCATCTCGTCGGCGGCCATGGTCTGATCGATCCGAAACTGTCGGCGTGGATTCAGTTCGCGCTGGCGACGCCCGTGGTGCTGTGGGCGGGCTGGCCGTTCTTTGAGCGCGGCTGGCAGTCGCTGCTCACCCGCAACCTCAACATGTTCACGCTGATCGCGATGGGCACCGGCGTGGCCTATCTCTACAGCATCGTCGCAACGGTCGCGCCGCAGGCGTTTCCGGATGCGTTCCGCGGTCATGGCGGTTCGGTCGGCGTCTATTTCGAGGCCGCCGCCGTCATCATCGTGCTGGTTCTGCTCGGGCAGGTGCTCGAGCTGCGCGCGCGCGAGGCGACCTCCGGCGCGATCAAGGCGCTGCTCAACCTCGCTCCGAAAACGGCGCGCAGAATCGCGGACGACGGCACCGAGACCGAAACCGAGATCGACAAGCTGCATCCCGGCGACCGCCTGCGCGTGCGGCCCGGCGAAAAGGTGCCGGTCGACGGCGTCATCATCGAGGGGCGCTCATCGCTCGATGAATCGATGGTGACCGGCGAGTCGATGCCGGTGACGCGCGAAGTCGGCGGCAAGGTCATCGCCGGCACGCTCAATCAGTCGGGCGGCTTCATCATGCGCGCCGACAAGGTCGGCCGCGACACCATGCTGTCGCAGATCGTGCAGATGGTGGCGCAGGCGCAGCGCTCGCGCGCGCCGATCCAGCGCCTCGCCGATCAGGTCGCGGGCTGGTTCGTGCCGCTGGTGATCGCGGCCGCCGTTGTCGCCTTTGGCGCATGGGCGATGTTCGGTCCCGAGCCGCGCTTCGCGCTCGGCCTCGTCGCGGCGGTCAGCGTGCTGATCATCGCCTGCCCCTGCGCGCTCGGGCTGGCCACGCCGATGTCGATCATGG
>JBEBWH010000080.1:0-10810 GCA_040392305.1 Bradyrhizobium sp.
CGATGGAATCAGAAGCGTCGATCTCAACACAATCAACACGTTAGCGTGACGCGAGAGTATTGATGGAGGCCCAGCCTGGACTTGAACCAGGATGAAGGACGATGCACCGCCCCTGCGTAGGAGTTCCGCCACCGGGCCGATGCAAAGAATACCTTTCTCGCGGCGCGGTGCACTCTCAACTTCTCTTTAACCTTAATCGGCGGGCGGCCGCGGCGTGGCCACGAACGTCATGCGCGCCGGATTGTGGCCGATATTCTTCGGGGAGCGCGCGGCGGAGAAGCCGGCCGCCGTCAGGAGCGCCACCATCTCCGTTTCGGAATAGCGGCGCAGCCCGAGATGCGAACGCAACTGCCGGTAGTCCGACAGCGCCGTCGAGACGAGACCGACCAGCGCGTCCTTCAAGAAGCCATTGCGGGCCGCGAAGCGCAGCAGCGCCATCGCATCGGTGACGATGCCGACATTGGGGCGCAGCACGTCGCCCAGCACCAGCCGCCCGCCGGGTTTGAGCGCGCGGCGGATCACGGACAGCGCGGTGTCGAACTGCTCGGGCGTCATGTATTGCGTCACCGAATTCATCACCGCGAGATCCACCGAACCCGGCGCGAGCCCCTTCAGCTCGTCCAGTGAGTGGACCCGGATCCGGGTGTCGGGCGCGAAACGGGCGATCAGGCGTCCGCGCACGCCCGGCGCGGGCTCGGCCAGGATCAGCCGCGCGCAGGCATCCGCGATGCGGGGGGCGGACAGCGCCTCGCCGCAGGCATAGTCCAGCACCACGGCGTCGCGGGAGGGGATGTAGGGGATGATGTCGTCGGCAATGCCCTGAAAATGCAGGTCGCGGTGTCGCCGGCTGACATAGATCGTATGCGTGGAGTCGTAATAGTCGATCCAGTCTTCCATCGCGGTAGCCTGCCTGGCGGCCCGCGTTCCCTGGAGCGGAACCGGCGACGCGCCGGGGCGTTATACGCCCGTCATTGCAACTGTCCATCGCCTGAGCGCGTCAGGCCGTGATTTTTTATTGACCAGTGGGAAGGTAAATCCGTGACCAAAAACAGCAAACCCCAACGGAAGGTCGACCCCGAGCTCGACACCCCGACCGATCTCAAGCCCGAGGCGGTGCAGAAAATTTCGGCGGCGCTCAACACGGTGCTGGCCGATACGTTCGCGTTATTCCTCAAGACCAAGAATTTCCATTGGCATGTCAGCGGCCGGCATTTCCGCGACTACCATCTGCTGCTCGACGAGCAGGCCGCGGCCATCATGGCCTCGACCGACGAGATCGCCGAGCGGGTGCGCAAGATCGGCGGCACCACCTTGCGCTCGATCGGCCAGATCGCCGAGCTGCAGACGCTGAAGGACAACAACGAGGCTTATGTGCCCGCGCGCGAGATGCTGCGCGAGCTGATGAACGACAACAAGAAAGTCGTCGAAAATCTGCGCAAGGCGCATGGCATCGCCGACGATAACGACGATGTCGGCACCGCCAGCATCCTTGAGAACTTCATCGACGATGCCGAAAAGCGCACCTGGTTCCTGTTCGAGGCCAGCCGCGAGACCGGCGACAACGAGGGCTGAGCCCCCGGCGTGGCCATGCGATGATGCGGCGGCCGGTGCGCCGCCGCTTCCCGCTAGAGCTTTTCCGCCTCTCGATGAATCAGAAGCGGAGCTCTAGATTATTGCTTTGACGCGTTTTCTTCACGCGAACCGGTTTCCACTTCGCTCGAAAACGCTCTAGGCGCCGCCCGGCGCCTCGAACACCAGGCAGGTGGTGGTGCCGTGGGCGAGCAGGCGGCCGCTGGTGTCGGTCAGCCGTCCCTCGGCGGTGCCGACACGGCGGCCGACATTGAGCGCGCGTCCCTCGGCGCGCACTTCGCCGCTGTCCCTGGTGATCGCCTTGATCAGCGTGATCTTGAATTCCAGCGTGGTGTAGACCATGCCCGCGGGCAGCATCGACTGCACCGCGCAGCCCATCGCCGAGTCGAGCAGCGTCGCGGCGAAGCCGCCATGCACGCTGCCGATCGGGTTGTAATGCTGGAAGCCGGGAGTGGCGTGAAACACCACATGGCCGGGGTCGGCGCTGCCATGGCTGTAGCCGACGAGCTGCATCATCGGCGCGTCCGGCAACTCGCCGGCGAACATCTTGCGCAGGAAGTCGAGGCCGCTCAACGAGGCCAGCACTTCCGGCGGTGTGACGCCGAAACGGCCGGAAGATCCGTTGTTGTCATCCATACCGGGAGGCCCTGTCGATGTCGGCGTGTCCGTGCGGGCCACGGACACCCGTGTTCTTCAAAGCGGGAGCAGCGTCAGGCGGGCGTGGCCGGGGAAACCGGCCATGTCTTGATGACGTCACGCCTGCTTGCGCTCGCGCATCAGGCTGGTGAAGCGCTTGAACAGATAGTGCGAGTCGCGCGGGCCGGGCGAGGATTCCGGGTGGTACTGCACCGAGAACACCGGCTTGCCGTCGAGCGCCAGCCCGCAATTGGAGCCGTCGAACAGCGAGACATGGGTTTCGGTGACGCCGTCCGGCAGGCTCTTGCTGTCGAGCGCGAAGCCGTGGTTCATCGAGGTGATTTCCACCTTGCCGGTGGTCTTGTCCTGAACCGGGTGATTGGCGCCGTGGTGGCCCTGATGCATCTTCATGGTCTTGCCGCCGACGGCGAGCCCGAGCATCTGGTGCCCGAGACAGATGCCGAAGGTCGGCTTGCCGGATTCGATGATCTTCTGGATCACCGGCACGGCGTATTCGCCGGTCGCGGCCGGATCGCCCGGACCGTTGGACAGGAAGATGCCGTCCGGATTGAGCGCGAGGATGTCTTCGGCCGAGGTCGATGCCGGGACCACCGTGACCTTGTAGCCCTCGCCGGCGAGCAGGCGCAGGATGTTGCGCTTGATGCCGTAGTCGATGGCGACCACGTTGAATTCGGGGGTTTCCTGCCGGCTGAAGCCGTTGCCCCATTTCCACGGCGTTTCGTCCCAGTCGAAGCGCTGCGCGGTTGTGACCATCGGCACCAGGTCCATGCCGACGAGGCCCGGCCATTCGCGCGCCTTGGCCTTGAGCGCGTCGAGATCGAACTGGCCGTCGCGGGCGTGGGCGATCACCGCATTCGGCGTGCCCAGTTCCCGGATGCGCGCGGTCAGCGCGCGGGTATCGATGCCGCTCAGGCCGACGATGCCGCGGCTCTTCAGCCACGGGTCGAGGTGGCGGGCGGCGCGATAGTTCGACGGCTCGGTGACGGCGGCGCGCAGGATGACCCCGCGGGCGCCGGTGGTGGCGGCGAGGTTGACGGTCTCGATGTCCTCGTCGTTGGCGCCGACATTGCCGATATGGGGGAAGGTGAAGGTGATGAGCTGACCGGCATAGGAGGGATCGGTGAGAATCTCCTGATAGCCGGTCATCGCGGTGTTGAAGCAGACCTCGCCGATGGCGTCGCCTTCCGCGCCGAGGCCGAAGCCTTCCAGCACGGTGCCGTCGGCCAGCACGAGGAGCGCGGTCGGTTTGAAAGCCGGCCAGCTTGATGAATTGTCTGAGGTGATCATAAAGCCACTCCATAGACCGCCGCCGCCGCCGCGTCAAAGCTGAACCGGAAGAATTCACCTGCATTTCGCATCATTTGACAGCGCCGGTCGGGCCGGTACGCTGCCGCAAAATCACGATGCGAAGGGGGGCGCCATGGAACAGCTTTATACCGGGGGGACGGCGGGCAGCCTGATCATCGGCGCGGTGACGCGGTTCGGCGACCGCCCGGCGCTGGGCGACGGCACCACGTTCTGGACCTACCGGGAACTCGGCGAGGCGATGGCGCGCTTTATCGCCGCCTTCAAGGCGGCCGGGCTGAAGAAGGGCGACGCGCTCTCGATCCTGTCCGGCAACCGCGCCGAAAGCTGGGCGGCGATGTGCGCCGGGCTGATCATGGGCCTGCGCTATACGCCGCTGCACCCGATGGCGGCCGAGGACGACCACGCCTTCATCATCGAGGACGCCGAGATCGACGTGCTGATCGTCGATGGCGAAAAATTCGCCGCCCGTGGCCGCGCCATCAAGGAACGGGTGCCCGGCCTGACGCATCTGATGTCGTTCGGCCCGGCCGAGGGCGCGCATGACATTCTCGCGGCGGCTGCGGTCGCATCGCCCGCGCCGCTCAAGGACGAGGGCGCGGCGGGCGACGTCGCCTGGCTCGCCTATACCGGCGGCACCACCGGCCGCTCCAAGGGCGTGATGCTGTCGCACCGCGCGATCCTCACCATGACGCTGCTGCTCTATGCCGACTGGGACTGGCCGGCGGACATCCGCTATCTCGCCGCGACCCCGGTCAGCCATGCCGCCGGCGTCACCATCTATCCGGTGATGCTGCGCGGCGGCTACACGCGGCTGACGCAGGGCTGCGACGCGGAGACCTTCTGCCGGGCCGACGCCGAGGAGAAGATCACCGTCACCTTCCTGGTGCCGACATTGATCTATGCGCTGATCGACGCCAAGGAGCTGCGCGCGCGCTTTGACCTGTCCTCGCTCGACATGATCGTCTACGGCGCGGCGCCGATGTCGCCGGACCGGCTGCGCGAGGGTATGGCCATCTTCGGCAACGTGTTCGTGCAGCTCTATGGCCAGACCGAAGCGCCGCAATGCATCACCTCGCTGCGCAAGGCCGATCACGATCTTTCGCGCCCCGAGCGGCTCGGCTCGTGCGGGCGGCCGAGCCCGCTGGTCGATGTCAGACTGTTCGACAGCGAGATGCGCGAGGTGGCGGTGGGCGAGCCCGGCGAAATCTGCGTGCGCGGCCCGCTGGTGATGAACGGCTACTGGAAGCGGCCGGAGGCGACCGAGGAGGCGTTCCGCGGCGGCTGGCTGCACACCGGCGACGTCGCGGTCGCCGACGCCGAGGGCTATCTCTATATCGTCGATCGCACCAAGGACATGATCATCTCCGGCGGCTTCAACATCTATCCGCGCGAGGTCGAGGACGCCTTGATGGCGCATCCGGCGGTGGCCTCGGCGGCGGTGATCGGCGTGCCCGACCCCAAATGGGGCGAGGCGGTGAAGGCGTTCGTCGTGCTGAAGGCGGGAGCGGAAGCCGGCGCGGCCGAGTTGCAGGCGCATGTGAAGGACCGGCGCGGCGCGCCTTGGTCGCCCAAGTCGATCGATTTCGTGGCCGACATTCCCGTCACCGGGCTCGGCAAGATCGACCGCAAGGCGCTGCGCGCGCCCTATTGGGACGGCCGCGTGCGCGGCGTTGCGTGAGCGGGGCAGGGTGTGCGAAGCAGGGCGCGAAACAGTCCGATCTGACGCCGGCACGATCCGGCAGGGAGCAAAAAAAAATGCTGCGCGACGATATCAACGCCCATGTGAAAGAGGCCATGAAGGCCAGGGACGAGCGCCGGCTCTCGACGCTGCGCATGATCAACTCGACCATCAAGAACGCCGACATCGATGCGCGTGGGCATGGCAAGCCGCCGCTGTCGGACGAGGACGTGCTGTCGCTGTTGCAGAAGATGATCAAGCAGCGGCAGGAGTCGGTTGCCCTTTACGAGAAGGGCGGCCGTGAGGAACTGGCGGCGCAGGAGCGCGCCGAGATCGCCGTGATCGAGGCCTATCTGCCGCAGCAGATGTCCGAGGACGAGGTGAAGGCGGCGATCACCGCCGCCATCGCTGGGACCGGCGCGGCGGGCATGAAGGACATGGGCAAGGTGATCGGCGCGCTGAAAGGCCAATACGCCGGACGGATGGATTTCGGCAAGGCCAGCGCGCTGGTGAAGGCGGCGCTCGCGGGCTGATCGCCTCTTGTGCCCCGGATGCGGCGCAGCGCGTCGCACAAGCCACGTGGTGCGCTGCTGATCCGGGGTCTTCTCAACGGCGGTGCCCGAACATGGTCCCGGTTCTGCGGAGCGGCATGACGCATGCCGCACCGCGTCCGGGACACGATCGCGCCTATCGACCGGCCGCTGGTGAAGGCGGCGCTCGCGGAATGAGTTGTCCTTAACCTCGCCCCGCTTGCGGGGAGAGGTCGCGAGCCTTGAGGCGAGCGGGCGAGGGGCGTTGTCCGTCGTTCGTCGTGCTTGCCCCTCACCCGAAGGCTTCGCTACGGTTGTCTTCGGCCTCTCCCCGCGAGCGGGGCGAGGTAAGACCGGGGATATCCACGATGCTCACCGAGACCAGCGACTATAACCAACTCTATCGCGACTTTCGCTGGCAGGTACCGGAGCATTTCAACATCGCGACCGCCGCCTGCGACCGCCACGCCGACGGTACGGGCAGGCTGGCGCTGACCTTCATCGACGAGGCCGGCGGCGTGAGACAAGTCTCGTTCGACGACATGCAGGCGTGGTCGCGCCGCTTCGCCAATGTGCTGACCGAGGACGGGCTGTTGCGCGGCGACCGCGTCGGCGTGTTCCTGTCGCAATCGGTCGAACTGCCGGTCGCGCATCTCGCCGCGTTCCGCGCCGGCCTCGTGTCGGTGCCGCTGTTCACGCTGTTCGGCGAGGAAGCGCTGGCGTTTCGCCTCGCCAATTCCAACGCCAAGGCGGTCGTCACCGACGAGGGCGGCTACGCCAAGCTGAAAGCCATCCGCGACCGGCTGCCGACATTGCAGCGCGTCTATGTCATCGGCGACGGCGACGTCGCGACGGTGTCGTTCTGGGATGCGATCGACGGCGCGTCCGAGGAGTTCGACACCGTCAACACGCGCGCCGACGATCCGGCGATCATCATCTACACCTCCGGCACCACCGGCAACCCGAAGGGTGCGCTGCATGCGCACCGCGTGCTGCTCGGCCATCTGCCCAATGTCGAGATGGCGCACGACTTCTTCCCGAAGCCCGGCGACGTGATGTGGACGCCGGCGGACTGGGCGTGGATCGGCGGGCTGTTCGATGCGCTGTTTCCGGCGTGGTATCACGGCGTGCCGATGGTCGGCTATCGCGCCAAGAAGTTCGATCCGCTTGAGGCCATGCAACTGATGGCCGATCACAACGTGCGCAACGTGTTTCTGCCGCCGACCGCGCTGAAACTGATGCGGCAGGCGGGCGTCTCGCATCCCGGCGTCAGGCTGCGCAGCATCTTCACCGGCGGCGAGTCGCTCGGCGGCGAACTGCTCGACTGGGTGCGCGCGACGTTCGGCGTCGAGGCGCATGAAATCTACGGCCAGACCGAATGCAATCTCGTCGTCGGCAACAACGCGAAACTGTTTTCGATCCTGCCGGGCTCGATGGGCAAGGCGACGCCGGGCTTCGACGTGCGCATCGTCGACGAGAACGGCAACGAACTGCCCAACGGCGAGACCGGCATCATCGGCGTGCGCGCGCCCAACCCGTGCATGATGCTGCAATACTGGGACAACGAGGCGGCGACCGCGAAGAAATACGCCGGAGAATTTTTGCTCACCGGCGATCTCGGCCGCCGCGATGACGACGGCTACTTCTGGTATATGAGCCGCGAGGACGACGTCATCACCTCGGCCGGCTACCGCATCGGCCCGGCCGAGATCGAGGACACGCTGATCCGCCATCCGGCGGTGGCGATGGCGGCGGTGGTCGGCGTGCCCGATCCGATCCGCACCGAGGCGGTCAAGGCGTGGATCGTGCTGCGCCCCGGCTTCACCGGCAGCGATCAGCTTGCGCGAGAGATTCAGGATTTCGTCAAGGTCAAGCTCGCCGCGCACGAATATCCGCGCCTCGTGCAGTTCGCCGAGACGCTGCCGATGACCGCGACCGGCAAGGTGCTGCGCCGCGAGCTGCGCGCGCTGGGCTAGGTCTTTCTCTCCCTCGCGGGCGCGGCGTCGGAAGGCGGCGCTGGTCCCGGCCATCACGCACAGCCGGAAGATCGTCGCATGTCGCTGCAACTCTATCTCGCCTATGTCGCGGCCTGCTTCGCGCTGGCGCTGGTGCCGGGTCCGGTCGTCACGCTGGTGATCGCCAACGGCCTGCGCTATGGCGCGCGCGCGGCGATCATCAATATCGCCGGCGCGCAGGCCGGGCTCGCGGTGGTGATCGGCATCGTCGCGGTGGGCCTGACCTCGCTGATGGCGACGATGGGCTACTGGTTCGACTGGGTGCGCTTTCTCGGCGCGGCCTATCTGGTCTGGCTTGGCGTCAGGCTGATGCGCGCGCCGGTCAGGCTCGATGTCGCGGGTGCTGCGCCCGCGCCGCCGCGCGGCGGCTTTTTCCTGCAGGGCTTTCTGGTGCTGCTCAGCAATCCGAAAGTGCTGGTGTTCTTCGGCGCGTTCATTCCGCAGTTCGTCGATCTCGAAAGCGACCACTTCCCGCAGGTGGCGCTGCTCGGCGTCACCTTCATGGTGATCGCCTCGGCGACCGACGCCGTCTATGTGCTGCTGGCGTCGCGGGCGCGGGCGCTGCTGTCAGACAAGCGCACGCAACTGGCCTCGCGCTTGTCCGGCGGCTTCCTCATCGGCGGCGGCGTCTGGCTCGCTTTGATGCGCGCGCGCTGAGCCTATTGCGCGGCGACGCCTGTGGCGTGCTCGGCCGCGATCTCGCCGAGGATGCGCGCCAGCCGCTCGGCCCATTCCTGCTGCCCCGCTTCATCCGCGATCAGATCCTGCCGGATTTCGATGCCGGTGTTGGGAAGCCCGCGCGCCTCGCCGTGCACCGGGATGGTGTAGTCGGTGTCGTCGCTCACCGCGTAAGGCTCGTTGTCGCCGGCGACGAGGTCGCCTTCACCGCGCAGCGCCATCAACAGGCGCGGCGCCAGCGCCCGGTCGCGATGATAGAGCGTGCCGGCATGCCAGGGCCGCGCGATCCCGGCATAGACCGGCGTGAAACTGTGCAGCGAGACGAGCAGCGTGGCGCGGCCTTCGCGGGCGCGGGCGTCGAGCGTCTGCGCGATGCGGTCGTGATAGGGCGCGAAGATTTCCTCGCGGCGGGCGGCGATGGCGTCGGCGCTGAGCCCGTCATTGCCGGGGATGTGCGTCGCCTCGCTGATCAGCGGCACCGAGCCCGGCGAATGGAACGGGCGGTTGCAGTCGATCACGAGGCGCGAATAGCGCTGTGCGATGAGATGCGCGTCGAGCGCTTGCGCGAGCCGCTCCGCGACGCCGGCAATGCCGATGTCCCAGCCGATATGGCGGGCAAGCTCGCTGTCCGGCAGACCGAGGCTGTCGAGCGCGCGCGGCACGGCGCGGCCGTAATGGTCGCAGGTGAACAGGATGAGCGAGCCGCCGTCGCGCCGGCGCTCGATCACCGGATGCGCTTCGTCGGGCGCAAGAAGGGCCACGCCGTGCTCCGCCCGCTCAGGCCGCCTGCGCCGCCGACAGCGCCGCGACGTCCTTCACCACCACGGCGAAGCGGTCGGCGAGTTCGGCCAGCGCCGTGCGGTGCACGGTCTCGGCGGCGATCGCGCCGCCAAGCGGATCGGGCAGCGCCCGCGTCGCGGTGGCGTCGGCCACCACGGTCGCGCGGTATTTGAGGTCGAGCGCGCAGCGCGTGGTGGCGCTGACGCACATATGGGTCATGAAGCCGGCGACGATCAGTTCGCTGCGTCCGGTCGCTTGGATGCGCTCATGCAGATCGGTGCCGGCGAAGGCGTTAGGCAGGCTCTTGCGCACCACCGCTTCGCCGTCGCGCGGCGTGAGTTGCGGCACGATGGCTGCATAAGGCCCGTCCTCGGCGAACAACGGCCGCCCGGCGGGCGCGTGCTGCACGATGTGGAACACCGGCACGCCATGCTGGCGGGCCAGCGCCAGGAGCCGCGCCGCCTCGTCGATGGCGGCGGCGACGCCCGCGAGCGGCAGGCCGCCGGTGACATATTCGAGCTGGGCGTCGATGATGACGAGCGCCGATCTGGCGAGCGGGCTCGGATGCGACGGAGCGCCTGCGATCTGGAGCAGGGTTCTGGGCGTGGCGGTCATTTCGTGGTCCTTGTGGGCTTCCCGGCCGGGCAAGCATAAAGCATCAGGCGGAGCCGTGGGAACCGGTCACGCCGGGATTTTCGCCGATGCGATTGGTCCTGCGCTCCTGTGAATAGCCGGGACAATCCTCTCCGAGATGGGCATTTGCGTGCGGCCGTCCTATATCCATGGCCGGTTGGCAGAGGTTTATCCCGTATCCATGCGTTTCACGCCGCAATTTCTCGATGAGCTGCGCGCCCGGCTTCCGGTGTCGGAAGTCGTCGGCCGTCGCGTCAAGCTCAAGCGGGCGGGGCGCGAGTGGAAGGGGCTGTCGCCGTTCCAGCAGGAAAAGACGCCCTCGTTCACCGTCAACGACCAGAAGGGCTTCTATCACGACTTCTCGTCGGGCAAGCACGGCAACATCTTCGATTTCGTGATGGAAACGGAAGGCGTCACCTTCCCCGAGGCGGTGGAACGGCTCGCCTCGCTCGCGGGCCTGCCGCTGCCGGCGGTGACGCCGGAGGCGGCGCGTTTCGAAAGCCGCCGCCGCACACTGCATGACGTGATGGAACTGGCGGCAAAGTTTTTCGCCGAGACGCTGGCGGCGCGGCCGGGGGCGAAGGCGCGCGGCTATCTCGCCGACCGCGGGATCACGCCGCAGACGCAAGTTCAGTTCGGCCTCGGCTACGCGCCGGGCGAGCGTTTCGCGCTGAAGGAGTATCTGGGCAAGCAGGGCGTGTCGGTGACCGACATGGTCGAGGTCGGGCTTCTGATCGGCGGCGACGACATTCCGGTGCCGTTCGACCGGTTCCGCGACCGGGTGATGTTTCCGATCACCGATCTGCGCGGGCGGGTGATCGCCTTCGGCGGCCGGGCGCTGGAGAAGGATGTTCCGGCCAAATATCTCAACTCGCCGGAGACCCCGCTCTTCCACAAGGGCGACAACCTCTACAACCTGAAGGCCGCACGGCAGGCCGCGC
>JBEBWH010000081.1:0-10746 GCA_040392305.1 Bradyrhizobium sp.
GCATCAGCGAGGCGTTCTCCACCGGGTCCCAGAACCACCAGCCGCCCCAGCCGAGTTCGTAATAGGCCCAGTACGAGCCCATCGCGATGCCGAGGGTGAGGAACAGCCAGGCCACCAGCGTCCACGGCCGCACCCAGCGCGCCCAGGCGGCGTCGAGCCGTCCCTCGATCAGCGCCGCGATGGCGAAGGCGAACGAGACCGAAAATCCGACATAGCCGAGATAGAGCAGCGGCGGATGCACCGCGAGGCCGGGGTCCTGCAACACCGGATTGAGATCACGGCCTTCGATCGGCGGATTGGCGATGCGCAGGAACGGGTTCGAGGTCAGCAGGATGAACAGATAGAACGCGGTGCCGATCCAGCCCTGCACCGCCAACCCATGGGCGCGCAGCGAGGTCGGCAGATTGGCCCCGAACAGCGCCACCAGCGCGCCGAACAGCGCGAGGATCAGCACCCACAACAGCATCGAACCCTCGTGGTTGCCCCACACGCCGGTGATTTTGTAGATCAGCGGCTTGGCCGAATGCGAGTTCTCGAACACATTGAGGACGGAGAAGTCGGAGGCGACGTAAAGCGCGGTCAGCGCGCCGAACGCCACCGCGACGAATGCGAATTGCGCGATCGCCGAGGCGCGGCCGACATTCATCAGCGCCACGTCGCCGGCGCGCGCGCCGACCATCGGCACCACCGACTGGATCAGCGCCAGCGCCAGCGCCAGCACCAGCGCGAAATGGCCAGCCTCCGCGATCATTGCGTCGCCTGCTGCGGGCCGGAAGCGGCCTTGCCGTAATCGTCCTTCCAGTGCCCCTGCTCCTTCAGGGCATCGGCGACCACCTTCGGCATGTAGGTTTCGTCATGCTTGGCGAGCACGGTGTCGGCCTTGAACTGGCCCGAGGCGTCGAGTGCGCCTTCGGCGACGACGCCCTGCCCCTCGCGGAACAGGTCGGGCAGAATGCCCTGATAGTTGACGGCGAGGAGTTTGTTGCCGTCGGTCACGTCGAAGGTGACGTGCAGCTTGTCGCCGCGCTTGAGCGACCCCTCGCGCACCAGCCCGCCGAGCCGGAACCGCTGGCCGACCGTGATCTGCTTCTCCGCGACCATCGAGGGCGTCGAGAAGAACACGATGGAATCGCGAAAAGCGTTGAGCACCAGCGCCGCCGCAATCGCGAGCACCGCCAGCGCGCCACCGATCATCGTCAACCGCCGCTGTTTTCTCGTCATCCTCTCGCCAACCGCCAAACCTGTTTCGCCGTCAGCCGTCTAACCCAAGGGCTTTCAAGCCGTCATTGAGCTTGCGCAAACGATCGTCATCCTGCTGCAGCGCCCTGCGCGCATCGTCGCGCGCCGCGCGCGCCTTGTCCGGCTCGCCGAGCACCATATAGGCCCGCGCCAGGCGCAGCCAGCCTTGCACATCCGTGCCGTTGTCCTTCAGGCGCGCCGCGAGGCCGTCGACCATACCGCGGATCATCGCGGTGCGGTCGGCGTCGCTCATGCCGCTCGCGGCCGCGACCTGTTCCTGCGATGGGCCGGGCGCCTCGCCGCCGCCGACACGCCGCAGCGCGTCCGCGACCATCGGCCGCCATGGCGCATTGGCCGGCGCATCGGCCAGCAGCTTGCGCCAGATCGACGCGGCATCGGCGGTGCGGCCGTCCTGCTCGGCGGCAAGGCCGAGGAAATAATGGGCGCGGGCGTCGCCCGCATCGAGCGCCACCGCGCGTTCGAATTCGCTCTTGGCCTCGGCGGTGACGACCCCGCCGGCGACCGCGACCAGCGACTCGCCGAGGCTGGCGCGGCGCGCCGCCGTCTCGCCGTTATGGGTGATGGCGTTGCGGAACGCGGCAGCCGCCTCCTGATCGCGCCCGAGCCGCGCCAGCACCGGAGCCAGCACGTCCCAGCCGCGGCCGTCTGCCGGGTTCTTCTCCAGATGCGCCTGAACCTGCGCCACCAGTTTGTCGAGGGAATCGGTGGATGCCGGCGCGCGGGTGCGCTCCGCCAGCGGAAAATCGGGCAGCATCGGCGTGCCGAGCCGCAGATAGAGCCCGGTGCCCAGAAGCGGCAGCCCGATCAGCGCCGCCACCGCGACGATGCGGCGCAGGCGCAGATTGGCCGGCCGCTCAAGGCCCTGTTCCGCATCATCCGCGGCGAGCAGGCGGCGGCTGATCTCGATGCGCGCGGCCTCGGCTTCGGCGGGACCGATCAGGCCGCTGTCGCGGTCGCGCGCGATCTCGTTGAGCTGATCGCGGTAGACGGCGCTTTCGCCGCCGGCGCGGCCGACGGCCTTTCGCTGCCCCAAAGGCCACAGCACGGCGAAAACCGCCGCCGCCGTCATCAGGGCAAAGACAAACCACAGGGCCATCGATCGCAAATTCCGAACCGGATGCCGCGCCGCAGCATCGAATGCGGCCGGGTTACACCATGATGGCCCGGTAGAAGCAATTGACAAATACGCGACGGTGGCGACGCGCGGCGCGCTCAACCGGCGCGGGGAACGCTGCGCTCGGCGAGCGCGTTCTCGGCGGAGCGCGCCATCAGCGCGGCATAATCGGCGCCGAACAGCGGCTCGCAGAAGCGCACCGCCGCCGCCATCTGCGCCTGCCGGTAGGCGCGCACGCGCGGCTCGCCGGCTTTCAGCGACTGGACGAGGCCGACGCTGGCGCGTTCGACATATTGCAGCAGTTCCGAATAGGCGCGCTGCGTCACTTCCGAAATCGCCAGTTCTCCCGCCACGCCGCGGCAGGCCGCGACAAAGGCGATCATATCCGCGGTTTCATCGATCTCGTTTGGGTCGAGCCGCGCCGTCGCCGTGATCTCGCGATCCGGTCGCTGGCGCAACAACCGCCGCACCCGGCCCGGCACGCCCTCGATCTCGGCCTCCAGCCCGCCGGAAATCTCCTTGCGGATGGCGGCGAGGTGCCTGCCCCAGGTCGAATCGCTGCGCAGGTCGAGTTCGGTGCGCAACCCGCGCACGCCGCCATGCAGCGCCTTGAGACGGTCGGCGATATCGCGCAGCCGTCCGCGCCGGATATCGGCGCACAGCGCCGCGCAGGCGCGCGACAGATCATGCAGCACCATCGTCACCGCGATACCCTGCGGCACCGCGGCGACGCGCGCCTCGTCGTCGGAGCCGGCGGCATGGATCGGCAGCCGGATCAGCTGCCAGCGGCTCTCCAGCCGCGCCATCAGCAGCGCCAGCGCGAACGGCAAAACGGCCGGCGCCTGCAATGCCGGCTCTTCCAGAGCGTCCGTGATCACCCGCGTCTGCGCGCCGCCCAGCGTCACGATGGTGTCGGGAATCCGGCCGGCGAACGCATCGAGCGCCTCATGCGCGGCCAGCACTGCGCCGATCGCGGGGAGATCCTCGATGACTTTCGGAGAACCGAGGCGCGCCAGCGAGCGGCGGCCGTCGCCACGCGCATCGATGCCCGAGGCGGCAACGCGGATGATCGCCTCCCCGGCGGCGGAGCGATAGGCGCGCATGGCGATATCGCCGGGATCGCCCCGCGCCAGCGCCGCGACGAGGCTGTCGGTCTGGTCCGGCAACGCATCGTGGGCGAGCCATTGCCATACCGCTTCGAGCGAGGCGCGGCGGATGCAGCCCGGCGAAAGGCGCGCGCCCGCATCGACCAGGAACGGCTCGAGCGGCGCGAACACCAGCCGCTCCGCGTCGCCGCTGCGCGCCCGCGCATTGTCGTTGGCCTTGCGCACCACCTGCCGGAGCTGATCCAGCACCAGTTCGGCGACGGCGGTGTCCTCGCCGCGCGCCAGCGTGCGTTCGAATTCGCGCATGAGCAGGGCCTGCGTCCCCGGCGGCAGTTGCGCCAGGTATTGCCTCAGCCGTTCGATCGCCGCCTGGTCCATCGCGTCCATCCCAGCCGGCGATCCGGTCGGATCGGCCTATCCGGCTGCCGGGCCAGCCAAACTAGGCCAAGCGGCGTTAAAAACAGGTGAAATCGCCGCGCGGAGGGCTTTGGAGATCTCCGCTTCTCGGCGGAATCAGAAGCGGAGCTCTACAGTTTTATTTTTACGCGTTTTCTTCACGCGAACCGGTTTCCACTTCGCTCGAAAACGCTCTAGGTGGCCGGCAGAACGAGTTCGGCGCGCAGGCCGCCGAGCGGCGATTCGCCCAGCACCAGATTGCCGCCATAGAGCGCGGCGAGATCGGTGACGATCGACAGGCCGAGGCCGGAACCGGGCTTCGATTCGTCGAGCCGCTGCCCGCGCCGCGCCGCCTGTTCGCGCTCGGAGGGCGAGAGGCCGGGGCCGTCGTCATCCACCACGATGCGCAGCTTGGGGACTGCGCCGCCGCCGGGCGCGGGCGCCGGAAACACATCAATGGCGACGCGCGAGGCCGCCCACTTGCAGGCGTTGTCGACGAGATTGCCGGCCATCTCCTCCAGATCCTGCCGCTCGCCACGGAACCGGGCCGGGCCGTGAACGGTGGCGTCGATGGCGAGATCGCGATCGCGGTGAATCTTTTCCATGGTCCGGCGCAGCGCGTCGATCACCGGGGCGACCTCCGTGACCGTGCCGACCACGGTGACGCGGGCGGCGATGCGGGCACGCTCCAGATAGTGCGTGACCTGATCGCGGATCACCGCCGTCTGCTCCAGCACCTTGGCCGACAGCGGATCGGCCGGGCGGGCGCTCGCTTCGTTGACGATGACCGACAGCGGCGTCTTGATCGCGTGAGCGAGATTGCCGACATGGGTGCGCGCGCGCTCCACGATGCCGCGATTGGCCTCAAGCAGCGCATTGGTCTCGCGCGCCAGCGGCTCGATCTCGACCGGGAAGCTGCCTTCCAGCCGCTCGGCGCGGCCGGAGCGGATCGCGGCGAGCGCATCGGAAATCCGCTTGAGCGGCGCCAGACCGAAACGCACCTGAAAGATCGTCATCAGCACCAGCACGATGCCGAGCGCGAGGAAGGTGCCGCCGAGATAGACGTCGAAGGCGCGCGTCTCGTCGAAAATCTCGGTGGCGTCGCCCGCGACCGAGACGAGAAACTTGCCGTCCGACCCGAGATCGACCGGCCGTTCGACCATGCGCAGCACCTGCTCCTCCGGCCCCTCGGTGTAGCTCATGCGCACGCCGGCGGCGGTCAGCGCCAGACCGCTGTCCGCCAGCGTCGGCAGCCGCTTGTCCCAGAGCGAGCGCGACGCCTTCACCTCCGGCTTGTCGGTGTCGGTGCGGGTGATCTGCCAGTACCAGCCCGACAGCGGCAGATCGAACAGCGGCTCGCCGAGCGCCTGCAACTGCCGGTCGGGCGAATCCTCCGGCACGCCGACCTCGGCGATGACGGTGCGCAGATAGAGATTGAGCCGGCGGTCGAAGGCGCGCTCGACCGCGTTGCGATAGACCGAGGACAGGATGATGCCGGTGATGACGAGGATCACCACCACCCAGGCGGTCGCGGACAGGAACAGCCGGGTGGCGAGCGAGCTACCGCGCATCGGTCGGCGGCGACAGCAGATAGCCGAGCCCGCGCACGGTCTGGATGATATCGGCGTCCAGCTTCTTGCGGATGCGGCCGACGAACACTTCGATGGTGTTGGAGTCGCGATCGAAGTCCTGATCGTAGAGATGCTCGACCAGTTCGGTGCGCGAGACGACGCGGCCGGCGTGGTGCATCAGATAGGCCAGCAGGCGGTATTCATGCGAGGTCATCTTGACCGGATTGCCGTTGACGCTGACGCGGCCGGTGCGGGTGTCGAGCGTCACCGGCCCGCAGGCGAGTTCGCTCTGCGCATGACCGGCCGAGCGCCGCAGCAGCGCGCGGATGCGCGCCAGCACCTCCTCCAGATGGAACGGCTTGGCGACATAGTCGTCGGCGCCGGCGTCGAAGCCCTGCACCTTGTCGCTCCAGCGGTCGCGCGCGGTGAGGATCAGCACCGGCATGGTGCGGCCGTTGCGCCGCCACGCCTCCAGCACCGAGATGCCGTCCATCTTCGGCAGTCCGACATCGAGCACCACGGCGTCATAGGGCTCGCTGTCGCCGAGGAAATGCCCCTCCTCGCCGTCGAAGGCGCGATCGACCACGTAACCCGCCTCGCCGAGCGCCGTGGTGAGCTGACGGTTCAGATCGGGATCATCTTCAACAACGAGAAGCCGCAACTGTCGTCTCCGCAAAACAATACGCATCCAGCAAAGCAGGCGCGGCTGAATACCGGATGAACGCCGCGCCCCGGCCGGGATGGCGCTTTCGTCACCGTTTCCTCGCCGCCGCCTTGCCGGCCACGGCGTCGGTCACGGTCCTGACCAGTCCGCCGAGCGCGCCGGTCGGGTTCTGGCCGGTCACGGCGCAGAGCTTTTCCCGCGTCCGGCCGGTCATATAGACGCCTAGCACGCCGAAGCGGAAGCCCCAATAGGCGACCAGCAGCGCGGTGGCATTGAGGAGCGTGTTCAACACGCCGATGTCGCCGATCCAGAACGCGCGCAGCACCACCGCCCACAAGGCGGCGCATTCGAGCGTCAGTTCGATGGCGTAAAGCGGCCGCCACCAGCGCTGCACGGCGTCATCGGCGGCGAGTTCCGCGCGGATGGTGCGTTGCGTCTCGGAGACGGCGGCGCCGGTCGCCTCAGCCTCGGCGCGCAGAGCCTCGGCCCAACGCGCCTCAGCTTCCGCCATTTTCTCCGGCGCGACCGACGGCAGCGCCTGCCGCACCGCTTCCGGCGTCGGTGCCGAGGCCCCGACCGCGCCGGCGAGAATCTGCCCCGCCGCGCCGCCGAGCGGGCCGCCCAGCGCGGTGCCGAGCAGCGGCGCACCGAGCGCGATGACCTGCTTTGCGAGATCGTTCCAGTCCATGGTGATCACCCTTTCGGACATCAGGCGCGGCGGCGCGCGCGCCACACGAGATAGGCGACGACGCCGATGGCGGCGGACGCGGCGATCGCGACCACGGGCCATGGCGCCGACATCTGCGCCGCACCGGCCGCAACCGTGGCCGCGGCGGCGCTTGTCGCCACCACAATGGCGGGGGCGAGCGTGCCGTTGGCCGCAAACGCGACCGAGCGGTCGAGCCGCGCCATCGCCATCAGCAGCCCGGCGCAGCCGAGCTGCTTGTCCACGACATTGGCGTCGAACACGCCGTCGCGGACATATTTGCCTTTGGCGTATTGGTCGGTGCCCGCCCACAGATAGGGCGACGGCAGGCCGCGATTGAAATAGCCGAGCCCGTTGTAGCGTTCGAGCAAGGTCAGCGTGCCGCCGACGCTCCAGTCGCGATGCGCCGCCGCATAAGGCGGACAGGCCGCAAGCGCATCGATCGCCGCATCCTCCCACGACGCGAACGGCCCGCGCCCCTTGGGCACATGCGTCGAGACCGCGTTCCACGGATCGCCCTGCGCCAGGCTGCGCGACCAGTCCTGCGACGACTCGCGCTGGTGGATCACCGCGATGACGAACCACGGCACGCCGGTGCGCGCCGCGACAGCGGCATAGCGCGCCTTGGCCGCGACCAGCCGCCTGGCGACCGCCATGAATTCGGCTTCGCGCATGAGCTTCGCCTTCGACCAGCGCACGGCATTGGCCGCCCCAAGCGTTGCGGTGGACATTGGTCCCTCCAGTGATGTTCAGAAGCGATGAAAGGATGGCGTGCGCTACAGCCGCGCGTCGGCCACCCAGCAGACTGCGGCGGTCGCGCCCGCGCCGATCGACGGCGACGTTCCCTGAAACACGAACCCGCCGTCATTGCCCGTTCGCATGGCCGTCGATGACCAGTCGGCGCTGCCGCCGATGCTGCGGATTTGGCCGTTGGCGCTGATCGGATTGTAGAAGGTGATGGCGGGCGTCGCCCGCTTGGTGGAGGCGAAGCGGACATAGCCCGCGACCTGCGCCGCCAACGCAGGCCCGATCTGCACGAACTCGAAGGCCTGCGCCTCGCCGAGCCCCGTCGCCGGCGCGATCGAGGCCGCGAAACTTTTCTCGTAATAGCGCTGGCAGATGCGCAGCTCTTCGTCCGCCGGACGGATCGCATAGGCCGCGCGCTCCGCGCCCGGCAGATAAAGGCCCGGCAGCACGATCACATTGCCGATATAGAACTCGTCGGCGACCGAGGCGACGCCGTTGGTGGTGCCGGCAGCGCCCGAGCAGTCGGAGGCCGCCCACTCATCCGCTGCGCCGCAGCGCGATGCACCGCCGGCGAGACAGATCGTGACGGACAGACCGACATTGCTGCCCGTGCTCCATGCGCCGGTGACGTCGCCCGCGATCGCCGACAGGCCCGACAGCGAAATCCATTGCCGCGTATCGGCCTCCGCCACCGTGAACGTGAACGGCCACGAGCGGCTGCGCGCGCCGTTGCGGATTGCGCCCGAATAGACGCCGGGCCGCTGCGCGGAAAACCAGAAGCCGAGCGACAGCGGCGCGGCAGCGTCGCGGCCGAAGGCAAGCCGGCTCGTCCGCAAGCCCTCGATCGGCAGCACCACGGAGAGTTCGTCGTTCGTCCCGAGCACGGCCTGCGCCGTGGTGACGCCGATGCGCAACGCCTTCGCCGTGCCGGGGAACGGCGAGGTCGCCTGCTGCGCCACCGCGACGAAACCGCCGCGATACTGCGCCTGCACGCCATCGACGACGTAGCGGCTTTGCAGGCTCGCGGACGCGGTCAGCGTCACCGCCGTATTGCCGGTCTCCTGGCTGACCTCCATGCCGCCATTGACCTGCATGCCGCCGGTCGACAGCGCGTCGAGCGGCATCGCCGCAATTCCCGTCACGACATCGATGCCGAGGGCGTCCGACCATGTCGCGCCGTCGGGCGACATCTTCAGCTTAAAGGCGTTGTCGCCGACAAGCCCGAACTCGGCCCGGCCGGCATAGGCATCGGAGAAGAACACCGAGGCCGTTCCCGCGGCGCTGTCCTTGGAGAGCTGAAGGCGCACGTCGCCGCTGCCGCCGTCGGCCTCGGCAATGGCGGCGATCAGCGCGACGTTGGACTTGACGCTGAACAGGTTGTCGCCGTCAGCGGTGGTGTTGACGCCGAGCCGCAACAGATTGTCGAGCGCCACCGGCAGATCGCGCTGGTCGCGCCACACCGTGCCGTCGAACATAAACATCACATTGTCGGCGACCGACCATGCGCACCAGCCGATGCGCGGCGTCACGAAGCGCCACGCGCCGTCCTCATAGGCGGCGATGGCGTGGTCGCGCCCGGCCCAGGCATCCGCCGCGCCGCTGGCGACGATGTGGCGGTCGCCCTCCTCGGGCGCGGGCGGCGGCGTGGTGCGGGTCACATCCATGACGGCGATATGGATCACCGCGTCGAGAATGCGCAGCGCCTCGTTGTGGGTGACATGCTTCTGCGCCTGCCCGCCTTCGATGAAAGGCAGGCCGAGATTGGTTGTTTGCGTCATGAGCGATCAGACCGTGAGAATGAGATCGGCAGGAAAGCCAGCGCCGACCGTGCTGGACCATTGCGCGACGCGGACATGCAGCGCACTTTGCGGCGCGCCGAAATCGGCGAGTTCATCGGCGGCGGAATAGAGCGCCTGCGGCGTCGTTGCGTGCAGCCTGCGCACGACGTCGCCGTCGGCGAGGATATCGAGCGTATAGGCTTCGCTGTCCTCGCCGAGCGGCACCTCGCCGCTCCAGCCGTCGCCATTGACGCGGGTGCGGCGGATCCATGTCACGCGCACGCCGTCGTCGCCGCGCGCGGCGCGCAGATGCACCGGCGACAACGGCCGCAGCGCGGCCGGCCCCGGCATCATCGTCAGCCTCAGCGCCATCGGATCGTCGTGACTGCGATGGCTCGCGGCGATGCGCAGCATCACGGCGCGCTCCAACGCATCGCCGCCGCGCGCCAGCGGCAGCAACTGCCCGTCGAGCAGCACGAACGGCGCGCCCGTGGGCAGCAGATCGGCGATGGCGTAGTCGCTGCCGGCCTGCCCGCGCAGCAGCCGCGACAGGCGATAGGTGCGTTCCGCCACCAGCTCGGCTTGCGCGAACTGGATGATTTCCCACGCGCCTTTCGGGTTGCGCAAGGCGGCGGCATTCGCGCCGTCGAACAGGCGCGCATCGCTCACCGAGGACAGCGCGCCGCCGGACAGCCGCACGCGCACGCTGTTGGCATGATCCCAGCGGCTCGCCGGCCCGCGCGGCAATTCATCGAGTGTCTCGCCGATGATCGCCGGCGCGGCCGCCACCGCCGCGGGCTGGAAACTCGCGCCATCGACCGAGCGCCACACCGTCAGCGAGCCGGGCCACGGATCGCAGGCAACGGCAAGTCGCGTCAGCACCGGCGGGGTGGAAGCGTCCCACACCGGCAGGTCGAGCAGCAGCGCCTGCGGCGGGCCGCTCGCATCCGGCAGCGTCACCACCGGCTCGCGCGGCGCGGCGAGCGGCAGCGCGAACACCTCCGGATCGATGCTGCGCGCCGAAATTTTACGCGCCTCGGTATCGACGATGTCGGAGATTTCGAACAAACGCCGCCGTCCGTTCAGCGTCAGCGCCACCACGTCGCCCGGCGCAAGGCCAAGCGCGCGCAAGCCGAGCGAAAATTCCGCGCTCTCCCGTCCCGCCCACAGATCCTGCAGGAAAATCTCGGCGCGGCGCTTGGCCGCGGCGTCGTTGGTGACGACCGCGAGATTGCTGATGACGATGCGGTTCGCGCCGCCGACCAGCCGACGCGACGTCACCGCCGCGCGGCGATAGTCGGTCAGCGCGTCGATGAAGCCGAAGCCGGCCTCGCGCGGCAGTTCGGTTTCCTGCGCCCGCGTCAGCCGCGACAGCGCGCCCTTGCCGCCATCGACCAGATCGTC
>JBEBWH010000082.1:0-10660 GCA_040392305.1 Bradyrhizobium sp.
ACGACGACAGTACGCGACATGACTTTTCCTTCTGTTGTTCACGTTGAATTTAGTCTTCGGCAGCCGCTTCGCGATAGCGGTCGCCAGCACCGAGATAGGCGGCCAGCACGCGCGGATCTTGCCGCAGGCTTTCCGCCGAGCCAGAGGCAACGACATTGCCGACCTCCAGAACAAAGCCACGATCAGCAACAGACAAAGCAAGATGCGCATTCTGTTCGACCAGAATGCCGGTCATCCCCTCGGCCTTGAGCTGATCAATCGCCTGAAAAATCTCTTCGGTGATGCGGGGTGCAAGGCCGGTTGAGGGTTCATCAAGCAGCAAAAGCTGAGGCTGCGACATCAATGCCCTGCCGACCGCAACCATCTGTTGTTCACCGCCCGACAGCGTTCCTGCGAACTGTCGCCGCCGCTCCTTGAGCTTTGGCAGCAAGGTATAGATCCGCTCCAGCTCGGCGGCCATTTTGGCGCGCCCCTGATGGCGCTTGAGAAACGCGCCCAGCTTCAAATGGTCCTCGACGCTGAGCCCCGGAAACAGTTCTCTGCGTTCTGGCACGATGACAATGCCACGCGCGACGCGCGATTCCGGCTTGAGTGATTTCAGATCCTCGCCGTCAAAAAAAACATCGCCGCTCTTTTGCGCCAGCAGCCCTATCAGGCTGTTGAGCAGCGTGGTTTTGCCAGCGCCGTTCGGGCCGATAAAGGTGACGAACTCCCCGCGCGCTACCGAGAAGCTGATATCGTCGAGTGCAACCGCATCGCCATAACCGACGGTCAGGCGCGAGACATCAAGCAGCTTTGTCACGGCCACCCCCAAGATAGGCGGCAATCACCGCAGGATTGGCCTGAACGTCCTTCGGCGAGCCTTCTGCAATGATCCTGCCGCGATCAAGCACCACCAGCCGCTCGACGCATCCCATCACCAGCTCCATGTCGTGCTCGACCAGCAGGATGGTGACATGCTCGGCCTGCAACTGGCGCAGAATTTTGACGAGCGTCAGCTTCTCCGAGAAGCGCAGTCCCGCGGCCGGCTCATCCAGCAGCAGGATCTGCGGATCGGCGACCAGCGCGCGGGCAATCTCGACGATGCGCTGCTTGCCAAGCGGCAGGCTGCCGGCGGCGAGATCGGCCTCGGCGGCAAGCCCGACGCGCTCCAGCGCGGCGCGGGCGCTCGCCAGCGCCTGACGGTTCTCGCGTGCCTCAAATGCGAACAGACCGCGCAGGAAGCCCGCATGCGTGCGGCAATAGGCGCCGAGCGCGACGTTCTCGATCACCGACAGTTCGGGCACGAGCTGCACATGCTGGAAAGTGCGCGCCATGCCCCGCCGCACGATCTTGTGGCTCGCGGGCAGACGGTCGCCGAACAGCGTGACGCGGCCGCTGGTCTCGCGCTGCAGGCCGGAGATAATGCTGAACAGCGTCGTCTTGCCTGCGCCGTTCGGCCCGATCAGGCCGACGAACTCGCCGCGCCGCAACTCCATCTCGATGCCTTCGAGCGCCTGCAAGCCGCCGAAACGGATGCCGATGCCCTCAAGCCGCAGCAGCACCTCGCTGCGGTCTTCAGTCAGCGACGTCCGCGTCAGGCCCTCGCCCTCGCGGCTGCGCAGCGCGGGCCTCGGCAGGATTTTTTCCACCGCCGGCCACAGCCCCTGCGGCCATCTGAGCAGCATCACGACAAGGATGACGCCGAACACGATGACCTCGAGATTGCCCGACAGGCCCCAGCGCGCGAGGATGTCCTGCAAGGTCCATTGCGCGCTCTCCAGCGTCAGCGCGCCGACGACGCCGCCGGCCGCGCTCATCGGGCCGCCGACCACGGCCATGATGAGGAGCTTGAACGACGTCAGCAGCGAGAACGGCGACGGACTGACGAAGCGCAGCAGATGCACATAGAGCGCGCCGGCCAGTGCCGCCAGCGCCACCGAGAACACGAACACCTTGACGCGGAGCACCGTGGTATCGACGCCGAAGGCGCGCGCCATGCCGTCATGCGCTTCGAGCGTGGCGATCGCGCGCCCAGTGCGCGAGGTGCGCAGCCGCGACAATCCGAGCACGGCCAATAGCACGATCACCCAGATCAGCTGCGTATAGACGCGGTCGTCGGTCATCTCGTAGCCGAGCAGCACCAGCGGCGGAATCTTGTCGAGCCCCGACGCGCCGCCGGTGACGTCGTGCCAGGCGTTGAAGACGCCGAACAGCGCGATGCCGTAGGCCAGCGTCGCCAGCGGCAGATAGTGGCCGCGCAGCCGCAGCGTGATGAAACCGATCACCGCGCCGATCAGCGCGGTGGCGGCGACGCTGCCCACCAGCGTCAGCAGCGTATCGACGCCATAGGCGCGCGCCACCAGCGCGGAGCCGTAAGCCCCGAGCCCCATGAAAGCGCCCTGCCCGAGCGAGATCTGCCCCGCCTGCAACAGCAGCACGAGACCGATCGCGCCCAGCGCATAGATGCCGGCATAGGCGAAAATGCCGACATAGAACGACGGCAAAAGCCACGGAACGATCAGAAGAACGGCGCTCACCGCGAGCGCCAGCATTGCGCGGGCGTTCATCTAACGAGCCTCCACCCGCGTGCGCGTATTGCGCCACAGAAGAATCGGAATGAGCAGGCTGAACACCAGCACGTCACGATAGGCGCTGGCGACATAGGCCGAGGTCGATTCAAGCGCGCCGACGATCATGACGCCGACCAGCGACAACGGATAGTCGATCAATCCGCCCATCGCACCGCCGACAAATCCCTTGAGACCGACCATGAAACCCATTTCGTAATTCGCCGTGATCAGCGGCGCGAGCAGCATGCCGCTGATGGCGCTGAACGCCGCCGCCAGCAGGAAGGCGAGCGCGCCGGTGGCGTTCACCGGAATGCCGCAGAACTGCGCGCCGAGCCGGTTCATCGCGGAAGCCTGCAACGCCTTGCCAGCCAGCGTGAATTCCGAGAACAGATAGAGTCCGCCCATCGCCAGCAGCGCCGTGACCAGAATGGCGAAACTCTGGTAGGGAATGAACACCGGCCCCATCATCACGCCGCCGGCGACGATCGGCTCGACCGGATAGGGACTGGCGCCCCAGATCAGCAGACCGAGGCCCTGCACGCTCATCGCGACACCGACCGAGATGATGACGAACACGATCGTGGTCGCATTCGGAATCGGATGCACCGTGAAGCGATAGATCAGCACGCCCAGCGGCGCGACCAGCACCAGCGCCACCACCATCATGCCGATCACCGGCAATTGCAGCGCGAGCGCGCCGCGCGTCAGCGCCAGCGCGGCCACCGCCGCGATCGCAAGCCCGGCCGTAAAGATCGCCGCCTGCCGCCAGTCCCTGCGCCATCGTGGCGCATCGAGCACGGCGCAAAGCGCAAGTCCCCCGATCAGCAGATACAGCGTGCCGGGCATGCGCCCCTGCAACAGATCGGCGAGCGTGAGCGCGCCGAGCATGACGTACTCGCCCTGTGCGATGTTCACCACGCGCGTGACGGTGAACACCAGCACAAGGCTGAGCGCGAGCAGCGCGTAGACGAGCCCGTTGGTCAGGCCGTCTACGAGCAAAAAGAGAACGGTGTCGGTCATGCCTTACTTGGATTCGTAGAGGCGGAATTCACCGTTCTTCACCACCGAGATGAACGTGCTGCGATGGTCGAGACCAAGATGGTCGGTCGGGCTGTAGGTGAAGATGCCGCCGACGCCGACGAACTCCTTGATGCCCTCGATCTTGTCGCGCAGCGCGGCCCGCGACGCATCGAGATCGTCGAGCTTGCCGCCGGCCTTGACGACCTCGGCCGCCGCCTTCAGCGCGATATTGCCGGCATCCCAGGACTGGCCGGGGAAAATATCGACCTTCGGCACGTTGAAGCGCTTCTCATAAAGCCCGGCGAACTTGGTGATCACCGGCTTCAGCGGATTTGAGTCCGGCAGATCGGTGTAGATCAACACCGGCGTGGTGCCGAGCAGCGCGCCCTCGACGTCCTGCTTGCCGATCGAGATGAAGGCGTTGTTGGCCGAACCGCCCGAGTGGTAGATCGGTCCGGTATAACCGACGCGCTTGAGCGCCTGATGCACCAGCGCCGAGGACGGCGGAATGGCGTGAATGTAAACCGCGCCCGGATTGGCCTGGCGCACCTTGAGCGCCTGCGGCGTGAAATTGGTGTCGGTGCGGGAGAAGCGCTCCGACGCCACGATCTCGACGCCCTTGGCCTTGGCGACGCTCTGCATCGCGATCCAGCCGCCCTCGCCGAACGAATCCTCAAGACCGAGGAAGCCGACCTTCTTGATGCCGCGCTTGACCATGTCATCGACGAGGCCGGTGACCTGAAGCTGGTCGGTGCTCGGCGTCTTGAAGATCCAGTGCCGGTCCTTCGCGGGCTCGATCACGCTCTGGCCCAGCGCCAGCGAGATGTTCGGCACCTTCGCCTGCGTCACCGTCTCCAGGATCGCCATCGACGTCGGGGTGGTGGTGCAGCAGATCACCACATGCGCGCGATCCTCGGTGATGAGCTTGCGCACGTTGTTGACGGCCTTGGTGGGGTCGGAGGCGTCGTCATAGGTGATGAACTTGACGGTGAACGGCAGGCTCGTGTCCTTGGCGAGCTGCTCCTGCAGCAGCTCCAGCGCATTCTTCTCCGGCACGCCGAGCGCGGACGCCGGACCGGTCATCGCCACGACCGAGCCGATACGCAACTCCGGCTTGTCGGCGGCGACGGCCGCGGCCGAGACCGTCAACGCAGCGATGACGGAGACGACAGAAAGAACTCTCATGTTTCACTCCCAGATCAGCCTTGAGGAACAGGATGGTACAGCGGGAGCGGCGCTTCCGATCGACGCGCCGCTCCGTCAGATTGTTATTGCTTGCGCCTTCTGCGGGCGCATCAGTCGAGAACGTAGGTCGGCACCGGCGGCAGCAGCGGCGGGCTGGTCTGCTGCATCGACGCGCCGTCGAATGTTTCCACCGCCATCGCCTCCTCGAACCAGCGGCGCGGCGGCGGCGCGCCCCACAGCGTCTGCCGCACCGGATTGTTGAGATTCCAGCGGATCGGCTCGGCCTCGGTGTTTCCGGTCAAATAGTCGCCGGTGTAAAGCTCGAAGCGATTGCCGTCCGGATCGCGCACATAGACGAACAGCGCGTTGGAAATGCCGTGACGCGCCGGGCCACGCTCCAGGCTGTCGGCATAGCCGGCGCCGGCCAGCATGTCGCAGGCGCGGATGATCGCCAGCGGATCGGCCAGCGAAAAGCCGACATGGTGCGCGGCCGGACCCGCGCCGGTCATCACCGCGATGTCATGCACGGTCGATTTGCGGAACAGCCAGCTCGCCCAGATGCGCTTCTCGGGCGGATCGGATTCGGTCAGCTCGGCGCAGCCGAAGCCCAGTTCCTGCGTGTACCAGTCGTAGCCGGCCTGCGCGTCGGGCGTCAGCACGTTGACGTGGTCGATGCGGGTCGGCGACGCGCCCTTGTGCAGGTGATACTGCTGCACCAGCCACGGCACGGTCTTGATCTCGGCATAGTAGTCGATGATGAAGCCGAACGGGTCCTGGATGCGCAGCGTGCGCCCCTGCCCCAGCATGTCGTTGCCGGCCCAGCGCGCTTGCAGGCCCAGCTCCTCGAAGCGCGCCTTCATGCGATCGAGATCGTCTTCCTCGGATACCACGAAGCCGATATGGCCGACGCCCGCCGACTCCGCCTTGCGCAGCACAAAGGTATGGTGCTGCTTGTCCTCGGTGCAGCGCAGATAGATCCGGTTGTCGTCGCGATCCGTCTCGTGCAGTCCGATCAGGTTGACATAGAAATCCCGCGCCCGCTCGAGGTCGGTGGTGCGGAACTCGATATGTCCCAGCTTCTGGATGTTGGCGATATCCTTGATGCGGCCAGTGCTCACGGTCATCCTCTTGCTCGTTGTGGCGGCGGACCCGCTTGGGGTTCCGCCGCCCGGCGGCTCGATACAGCCTGCAGGTTAGCGGCCTGCCGGGTTCCGTCTGTATCAGTCGCTACCAACGGTCCACATTCTTTGCCTGAGCGGGAGCGGCCCGGACGCCCTATTTCGGCGCGTAGGCGACCGCCTTGATCTCGATGACCAGGCCCGGCCGCGCCAGCCCGGCGATTTCAAGGATGGTCCAGGTCGGATACGGCTCGCGGATATATCGGCTCTTGATCTCGACGAACTTGCCGAGATGGTTCTGCAGCCCGACGTGATAACTGACCAGCTCCACGATATCGTCTAGGGAAGCTCCCGCCTCCTCCAGCACGATCTTGAGACGGTCGAAGGCGTTGACGATCTGCCCCTCGTCGTTCTCCGGCATCGAGCCGTCCGGATTGAGGCCGATCTGGCCTGCGACATAGATGAAGTCTCCCGCGCGCACCGCCGGCGAATAACCGAACTTCTTGAAAATGGTCGAACCGTCCGGCGTCGCGAAAATCGGATTGGTCGAGTTGATGGCCTGTTTTGTCATCGTGGTCTCCGGTGTACGAAATCAGATGCGCGCCGTCGGCGGCAAAGGCAGGTCGAGCAACAGGCGGCCATAGGGCTCGCCGATCGCGTCGGGCTGCAATAGCATGTGGCTGCTCATCGCATGCACGTCGCGGAACAGCCGCTCGATACGCGTGCCGCTCGGCAGCACCGAGCCGCCAAGCGCGGCGAACAGCCGCTGCGTCGTTTGCAGCGCCAGCCGCGACGCCACGGCGATGCGGGTGCGCATGGCGGCGCGGTCGATCAGGCTGACATGACCGCTGCGGGCGGCCTCGCGCACGATCTCGTCGGCGTCGTCGAGCAGCGAGCGGCGCAGGATCGCAAGCGTCGCCTCGCTGGTCGCGGCCTCGATCTGCGCGACACGATCCTCGATCAACGCCTTCTGCGCCGCCGGGCTCACTTTCGCCCTGACGATGGCGCGAAACTCTTCCGCGACCGCCGAGGCGACGCCCAGCGTCGGCGCCAGCGTCGACATCGCGTTGATGGGATTGAGCGGCGCGTCGGTGATCGCGCCATGATGCGGGCAGGTCGGATGACGGCCGCCATCCTGCAGCACCTGCCACTTCATCCAGCGATGCGCCGGCACAAAAGCCTTGGTCAGCGCGATGTCCTTGCTGCCGGTGCCGCGCATGCCGAGCACGTTCCAGCTCGCCTGATCGACGACGAAGGCATCCGCCGGCACCAGCACCACATGCGGCACCATCTCGCCATCGATCGGGATCGGCACCAGCAATCCGGCCCAGGTCGCGACATCGATGCCGGAGGCATAGCGCCAGCGGCCGCTGAGCAGCACGCCGCCCTCGACCGGCTCAGCGACAAGATCCTGCCCCACCCCGCCGGTCAGAAGCGACACGATGGTCGGCTTGCCGGACAGAAAAACATCGCGCTGCGCCTCGGCCGAAAACTTGCCGATCATCACCACATTGGCGCTCGACAGCCCGAGGATCCAAGCGGTGGACGAGCAGCCGCGGGCAATTTCGTAAGTCGCCTCCCATGCCGTGCGCGGCTCTAGGCCGAGGCCGCCATAGAGACCAGGCTGGGTGATGCGGAACAGGCCGTCATCGACCAGCCGCTCCACCACCTCCGGCGTTAGGCTGCGGCGCTGTTCGACCTCCGCGGCCTTGCCGCGCAGCCACTCCTGCGTCCGGGCCGCCGCCGCGACCACCGCCGCAGCGCCGCCTTCCCCCTCCACCCGGTTTTCTGTCTGCGCAAGCGCCATTGACGACATCGGCTCCATCCGAAAAACTGATGTGGCCGAAGCTAAACCAGCCGATTTCCGCCGGGCTGTATCGCCCTATACGGGATGGCGCATCTTTTCCGCTCTATCTGGACGCTTCAACGGATCCTCGGATGGCGATGACGAAAAAAAAGCTCGGCACCTGGCGCATCGAGCGGCAACTGGTCGAACAGATCAGCGAGCACGCCTCGTTCGGCCGCCGCCGCACCTTCAAGAAAAACACCGTTCTCTACGAACAGGGCGAGGTCTCCACACGGTTCTATTTCGTGCTCAAGGGGCTGGTGCAGATCTCGATCTTCCGCTCCGACGGCTCCGAGGTGGTGCTTGAACTGATGGGTCCCGAAACCGTGTGCGGCGAAGGATCGGCCTTCGACGGCCTGCCACGCTTTTCCAGCGCGGCGGCGATCGAAGACACCGAAACGATCGAGTTCGACACCGCGAAGATGACCGAAGTTTTTCGGGAGCATCCGGAATTCGCAACCTCGCTGCTGCGCGTCACCAGCCTGAAGCAGCGCGTCGTCGCGATCCGGCTCAAGCACCTCGCCTCGCGCGAGCCGCAGGACCGCATCCTGGAACTGCTGACGCGGCTGGAGGAAATGTTCGCGATCGATCACCCCAAGGGCCGCCTGCTCGTCACCCATGTCACGCATGAACAGATCGCCGCGATGACCGGCACCTCGCGCGTGACGGTGACGCGCACCTTGCAGCGGCTGCGCGAGCAGAACCGCATCGATACGATTGATGGTCATATCCTGCTCAAGCGCAAGCCTGCGCCGGAATGATGCGGCAACCTGGAGCTTTTCCGCCTTTCGATGGAATCAGAAGCGGAGCTCTATATCTTTGTTTGACGCGTTTTCTTCACGCGAACCGGTTTCCACCCTCGGATCACGCCCGAGGGCATGCTTCGCTCGAAAACGCTCTAGCCGCACGCCTGCATCGGGCGCGGCTGCATCGCGCTGTAGCGGCCCTCGTGATAGAGCAGCGGGTCTTTCGCCGTCGTGGGACCGGTGATGTCCCTCACCGCGCCGACGATGATGATGTGATCGCCGCCCGGATAGGTCTCCGCGACATCGCAGAACATCACCGCATTGCAATCGGGAATCGCATGCCACGCGCCATGGCGGCGACATGCGGCCACATCCCAGCCATCGCTTCCCGCGAAGTGACCGGAGATGTGCCGCTGCGCATCCGAAAGAATATTGACCGAAAAGCGCCCGCGCGCGATCACCGCCTGCCCCGCGCGGCTTTCATTGCGCGCGCAGAACAACAACAGCGGCGGCTTGAGGCTGAGCGAGGTCAGCGAATTGACCGTCAGCCCCGCCGGCCCGCTTTCGCCATCCGTCAGAACCACCGCGACGCCCGTGGTGAAGCGCCCCATCAGGCGACGAAACATCAAGCCAGCATCGTCCATGCGTCATTGTCCCGGTCACTTCTGTCGACCGGAAGCATGGCGGATATTCTTCGGGATTGCCGTATCGCGGTACACAGCCGGCGCGACGCTCACGTCTGCGCCAGCATACCGCCGAAGCCGACATGCGGGACGCGCACCAGCTCGTAGTGGCCGCGCCGGCAGCGCACCGCGCCATCGCGCCGCAGTTTCTGCATTGCCCGCGTCACCGTGATGCGCGATGCACCGATCAGATTGGCGATCTGCTGATGCGTGAGCACGATGGTCGGCGAATCCGGCGCGGTGATCTGCGACAGCAGTTCGGTGATGCGTACCTCGGGCGAGGCTTGCGTCACCTGCGCCAGCCGCGTCGCCAGCATGCGCTGCTTCAGCGCCAAGGTCTGCACCACCAGCGGTGCGAGTTCGGCATGCGACGACATCAGCTTGCAGAAATCGGCCGCCGGGATCACCAGCGCCTCGCAATCCTCCATCGCGTTGGCGCTGGAGAAACGCGGCAGGCCGTCGAACGCCGCGCCCTCGCCGCACAGCGCGCCGGGGCCGACGATATCGATCAATAGCTCCTGCCCGTCGGACCGCAGCATGGTGACGCCGACGCGGCCCGACACCACCACGAACACCTGATCGCTGACCTCGTCCTGCCGGTAAAGCGCCCGCCCCTTCGCGAACTTCCGGCGCGCCGGCGCCGGCGTGAGTTTGAGGAGATAGGCCAGCATCGCCGATGGCACCCGCAGCGTCTCGCTCACGCCCGGCCGTGTCGCACCTTGAGAAACCACCTCGACCTGGGACATCCTGTCACTCCTCGATCGGCGGGCCGGCACAGACGGACGACGGCCCGGCCGGCGGCCCGGAAGAGGCCGACTATATCACCCTGCGGTGTCGCGCAGCCACTGCGTCATCGCGCCATGTTCGGCCTCAGCCGCCGTGCCGAAGGCGCGGGCGCGCAGAAAGCCGTGAATAAGGCCCAGCCCCGGCCGGAACGTCACCGGCACGCCTGCGGCTTTCAGCCGCTCCGCATAGGCATAGCCGTCGTCGCGCAGCGGATCGTGCTCGGCGACCACGATAAACGCATCCGGCAGGCCGGCGAAATTTTCGGCCCGGATCGGCACCGCAAGCGGGTTCTGCCGGTGCGTCTCCTCGGGACAATACTGGCTCCAGAACCAGATCATCTCGGCCGCTTTCAGATACGGCGCCTGCGCCTCGCTCAGATAGGAGCCACGGGTGAAATCGACATCGACGCACGGATAGAGCAAGAGTTGCCCGCGCAGCTTCAATGCGCTGCCGCGAAACGCCAGCGTCATCGCCGCCGCGAGATTGCCGCCGGCGGAGTCACCGCCGACGAAAATCGCGACCGGATCGACGCCGATCGAGGCGGCATTCGCAAACGTCCACGCCACCGCCTCGCGGCAATCCTCCATCGCGGCCGGAAACGGCTGTTCCGGCGCGCGCGCGTAATCGACACTGACGACGACGCAAGGGGTATCGACGGCCAGCGCCGCGGTGATCGAGTCATGGCTGTCGATGCTGCCGATCACCCAGCCGCCGCCATGCATGT
>JBEBWH010000083.1:0-10567 GCA_040392305.1 Bradyrhizobium sp.
TCCTGTTCTGCGCAATGTCCATTCCGCTGCTGACCGGCTGCGCCGTCGGGCCTGACTTCGTTCCACAACCGCCACCGGCGACAAGCACCTATCTTCCCGGCGCCGCAAGCGACCGCGTGCCCGGCCAGGCCGTCGTCAAAGGCGGCGAAATTCCGGATCAGTGGTGGCAACTGTTCAAGTCTCCGGGCCTGAACGAGCTTGTACGTCAGGGGCTGGCGCACAATTCAGACCTTGCTGCGGCGGAAGCCGCGGTAAGAGTGGCGCAGGCCAATGCGCTTGCGCAACGCGGGGCATTGTTTCCGAGCATTTCAGGAAACTTCGACGCAACGCGCCAGAAGGTGGCGGCCGACCTGTCTTCGCCGCTGGACTCCGGCGTCAACTTGTTCAGCCTCCATACCGGACAAGTGACCGTGACCTACATCGCCGATGTGTGGGGTCGCACCCGCCGCCTCGTCGAGTCGGCTGACGCGCAGGTCGAGATGCGCGCCTTTCAGCGCGAGGGCGTCTATCTCACGCTCGCGTCGAATATCGCGCTCGCCGCCATCGAGGAAGGACATCTCCGCGGGCAGATCGCCGCCACCCGTCGCATTCTCGCTCTCCAGACCGACGTCTTGCGACTGCTCCAGCGGCAACAGGAGCAAGGCCAGATCGCGCTGACGGATGTCGTGTCCCAGGAGACCGCGGTGGCTCAGACACGATTGCTGCTGCCCCCGCTTGAAAAGCGGCTTGCCCAGCAGCGGCACCTGCTCGCCTTCCTGACGGGGCGTCTCCCGAGCCAGACGCCTGACGTCACATTCGAGCTCGGCGGCCTGCGGATGCCGCGCAGCCTGCCATTGAGCTTGCCCGCCGATCTCGTTCGCCAGCGCCCCGACATTCGCGCGGCGGAAGCCAATCTGCGCGCTGCCAATGCAATGATCGGCGTCGCCATCGCCGATCGCCTGCCTCAGATCACGTTGACGGGGAATGTCGGCACCGCCGCCGCACGATTTGCCGAACTGGCAACACCGGGATCGGGGCTGTGGATGCTCGCCGGAGGCGTGGCCCAGACGATCTTCGACGCCGGAACGCTGGCGAACAAACAGCACGCCGCGGAAGAGGAGGCCAACCAGGCTCTTGCGCAATACCGCAGCACGGTGCTGGCCGCCTTCCAGAACGTTGCCGATGTGCTGCGCGCCCTCCAGGCTGACGCCCGTGCCATGGATGCAGCTGCAGCCGCCGAACGTTCGGCCTCACAGAGTATCGCTCTGGTGCGACGGCAGGTCGAGCAGGGGCAGGTGAGCGTGCCCCTGCTCCTCGCCGCACAGCAGGCGTCCCTGCAAACCTCCCTCGCCCGCCTCGATGCGCAGGCGTCGCGGCTGGCGAACACCGTCGCTCTGTTTCAGGCTCTCGGTGGTGGATGGTGGACCAGACCCGATCCAACAAACCACGATGGGCGGATCAGTCTCGTCGCCCGGTGAGCTAGCGCCAGCCGCGCGGCTTCACCACCTCGCCAGACGCGGGGTCGAAGCGGATTTCGACTTCGGCGCCGTTGCGATCATATCCCTCGATCTTCCAGCACCCCTTACTCCGCTTTGCCTCGCGCACCTGATAGCCGAGCGATTGGGCGCGCTCGAAAATTTTCTCGATCGATAGCCAGTTTTGTGCCGGCACGGGCGGGCAGCGAGGCGAGTCGGCCAGCGCGGTAGTTGCGAAACCGATGCACAGGAGGGCCGAGGCGGCCAGAATGGAAGCTTTCATCGACATGTCCTTTTCAGAAGCAAGTTGTTGACACGACGATCTCTAGCAGATGAGGGGATGTTTCTTCCTGACATCCCCTGTCAGGAAGATGTCAGGCAGCCTCCGATAGATTAACCGCATGTTTTTGAGATTGCGGAGAAGACGATGCTGGCTGGCCAATGCCTTTCACTCGCGACCGCGCTGATCCTGGCCATTGTCGCGCTGGATATCGACATTTTTGTCCCGCTGTTTATCGTGCTTTGCGTCATGGCAGGATTGACGGTGTCGGACGCAGACCGGCTTCCCGCCGATGCCGATCACGATGTCGAGGGAGCGAGCCCCGATGTCATAGCAAACCAGCTGGCCGCTTATCGTACGCAACAAATGGCGACGTTCTGACCGTGGCGCTGAAGGACTGACTTTGATCATGCACTCGACGCTCCGATTCCTGGGGTTGGCCATCGTCGCCGGCGCAATTGCCTTGCTTCCGCATACTGTCTCCGGCGACGACCGCGGGCGAGAGTGCGAGCGCGGGCAGGACTGCGCGCTGGGGGCTTTCAAGGATGGCGAAATCCAGCCACTGTCGGCTGTCCTTGCCGTGGTTCGGGAGAAGATGCCGGGCGAAGTGGTCAAGATCGAGCTGGAGCGCGAGGATGGCGCGTGGGTCTATGAAATCAAGATTCTCACATCCTCCGGCCGACGGCGGAAGCTGGAGATCAACGCCCGGACCCTCGCCATCATCAAGGCGGACTAGCTGATGCGGATTCTGGTTGTCGAGGACGAGCCCCGTATTGCGGCGGACATCCGCTCCGGTCTGGAGGGCGCCAACTACGCCGTGGACACCGCAAGCGACGGCGAAGACGCCTGGTTCAGGGGCGAGACCGAGGACTATGACGCCATCGTTCTGGATCTCGGCCTGCCTCGTCTCGATGGCCTATCCGTGCTGCGGAAGCTCCGTAGCGCGGGCATCGCGACACCGGTTCTGATACTGACAGCGCGCGATGGATGGCGCGAAAAAGTAGAAGGCATCGACGCCGGCGCCGATGACTATCTGACCAAGCCGTTCCAGATGGAAGAACTGCTGGCGAGACTGCGCGCCATCACCCGCCGGGCGGCCGGGCAGCCGTCCGCGGTCATCACCGCCGGGCGGCTCGAACTGGATACGCGCACGCGCGCGGCGACCATCGATGGAAAGGCGCTCGCGCTATCGGTCATGGAATATCGGCTGCTGTCCTATCTTCTTCTCCACCGCGGCAAAACAATGTCGCAGGGCGAACTGCTCGAGCATATCCATGCTGGCGACACCGACAGGAACACCAATGCCGTCGAAGCACTCATTGCCCGGCTGCGGAAGAAGCTCGGCTTCCCGCTGATCGAGACGCGCCGCGGCCACGGATACTGCATTCCACACGAATCGGCATGAGGACAAATTCACTGCTCTTCCGCCTTGGCGCGGCCGCCGCGGCACTGATCGTGCTAGCACTGACACTGGCCGCCTTTGGTCTTCAGGCCATGTTCAACCGCGAAATCGAGCGGCGCGCCGCCGTCGAACTCAGCCAGGTGGTGAAGACCCTGGCGGCGCAGGTTCGCATCGAGCCGAACGGGATGCCGGCGCTCGACGTGCCTCCCCCCGACCTGCGGTTCGACGCGCCCTATAGCGGTCACTATTGGCAGGTCGCTCGGATCGAGGATGGCCGCAGCAGCCGATCCCGCTCGCTGTGGGATTTCGCCCTGCTGATCCCGGAGGACCGCCCTGACGGCCAGCGGTGGACGACCGAACTGCAAGGTCCGAATGGCTCGACCCTGCTCGCGGTCGTGCAGGACATCTCCGTACCTTTCCCGAACGGCGATGTCGCGCTCCGGATCGCGGCCGCCCTCGATCGCGACGACCTCACGACATCCCAACGGTCAATGTTTCGACTGCTCGTCCTTTCGCTGGGAGCGCTCGGTATCCTCCTCATTCTGGCCATGACAGCCTTCATCAGGCTCGCGCTTCGTCCGTTTGATGACCTGGGGCGCGGACTGCAGAATGTCCATGCCGGTGCAAGCCGCTCGATCGCGGGTCGCTTCCCGGATGAGGTTCAGCCCGTCGTCGATGACCTCAACCAGATGATCGCCTTTCAGGATGCCGCCATCGAGCGCGCCCGAACGCAGGCCGGCGATCTCGCCCACGCCCTGAAGACGCCGCTTGCGGTGCTTGGATCGATCGCGCGTCAGGCGCGTGGCGAGGATCATCCTGATCTCGCGGATTCCATCGATGAGCAGACGTCCCAGATGCGGCGGCAGGTCGATCGCGTGCTCGCGCGCGCGCGCGCCGGGATCAATTCGACGTTGGGGCGCAAACCTGTTCCGTTGTCGCCGATCGCCAACAAGGTCGTCCGGGCATTCGAGCGACTGCCGAACGATCGCAATCTGACGTGGGAATGCGATGTCGCCTCCGATGTCGTTTTTTCGGGCGATGACGGCGACATCACGGAAATGATCGGCAACCTTCTCGACAACGCCCGAAAATGGGCCGGCAGCCATGTCCGTCTCTCGGCACGAGCCGCATCCGGATCGGTGACAATAACTATCGAGGACGACGGCGCCGGCCTCGACCCCGAACAGGCCTCATATATCGTGCGCGGCCAGCGATGGGATGAATCCCAGCCGGGCACCGGCTTCGGCCTCGCCATTACCCGCGATCTGGCGGAAGCCTATCGAGGCAGCCTCGATCTCGGCCGGTCCGAGTTCGGCGGGCTCAAGGCCGTAATCAGGATTCCGCTTCCGTCATCCAGCGCACGGCGCCGCTAACCCCGAGTGGACCGATCATCCGCTCTGCGATGACGGCAGCCTCGATTGCTTCCGGCGCCAGATCACGCACCAGGCCGATGCACGCGACCTTATTGGGATGATTGGGATGGCTGATGCTGTTTCGCCATCGCCACGAAGGCCTTCACGAGCGGCGCAGGGTCGCGCCGCCAGGCAATGCTGAGGCTGAATTCGGCATGCGCGTCATTGATCGCCACGGCCTTGATACCAGGCGGCAGCGCGACCGCGACCGACCCTCCGTAAAGGGCGATGCCGCGCCCGAGCGAGACGAGTTGCATCAGCACCGGAACATCGTCGGTTTCCTCCGCCAGCTTCGGCAGAAAGCCGGCCCGCAGACACGTATTCTCAATCAGCGAACGGAACGTCCCCCACCGTCGCGGGCTCCCCATCACGAACGGCTGGCCGGCAAGCTCGGCCATGCCAACAGAAGCGCGCGAGGCAAGCGGATGGGCGAGCGGCACCAACAGCACGAAGCGCTCACGCGAGATGACGGCATGTTCGAGCGGCGCCCGACAGGCGTCGGACAGCAGGAAGCCGAGATCCGTGCGCCCGTCCTCCAGAGCGGTGATCTGCTCGTCTGACGACAACGAATAGAGCCCGACCTGAGCATCGGGAAAGGCGCTGCGAAAGCGCACAATCAGTTCCGGCATGACGCCATTGGTGGCCTGCGCGGAGTAGGCGACGATAATCTCACCGGCGATTCCGGCCGCCACCTGACCGGCCTCCCGCCTGCCCCGCTCCAACAGGCGGATCGCGGCGGCGCCCTCGCGCGCCATCACCTCTCCCGCCGGCGTCAGCTCCACGCGCCGCGTGGTGCGTTCAAGCAGGCGGAAACCAAGCAGGGCCTCGAACTGCTGCACGGCGCGCGTCACCGCTGGCTGCGCCACGTTGAGCTGCTCCGCCGCGCGGTGAAAGCTCAGCGTTTCGGCCACCGCGAGAAAATAGCGCACATAAGACAAATCGCGAGGGTGATCCATTGATACAATAATCTTATCAATTTCGCATTTATTGATATTGGACTTCATTCAATTGTTACCGTCAAGGTCCGCGCGAATGTCGAAAAGCAACGCTTCGGTGGCGGGCAGCAACTTTCGTCCCGCAATCCGGTGAAGCGGCAAGACCAACGGATTCTCGGGAGCGTCACGATATGCCCATTGCCGTCCACCCTGCTGCGGTTCCCGTGCCCGTTGCGGTCGCGCAATTCGCGTCGGTCGCCGACGTCTCCGCCAATCTCGCGACGATCGCCCGGCTGGCCGAGCTTGCGGCCGCCCGCGGCGCGGCGATCGTCGTGTTCCCGGAAGCGGCGATGTACGCCTTTGCCTCGCCGGCCGCGACCCTGGCTGAGGTCGCCCGGCGCGATGGGGGCCGTTTCGAGGAGGCGATCCAGGCTCTCGCACAGCGGCTCGGCCTCGTGCTGGTGGTGGGCATGTATAGCGACGGCGGTGCGGCCTTGTCGCGCAACACCTTCATCGTCGCCGGCCCGGACGGCAAGCCGCTCGGGCGCTACGAAAAGCTGCACCTCTACGACGCGTTCCATTATCGCGAGTCCGACAAGAATCTGCGCGCGCCGTTGCGCGACGATTTTGCCGAGTTGTGTGTCTTCAACCACGCCGGCATGCGCTTCGGCGTCATGAACTGCTACGATCTCCGCTTCCCGGAAATGGCGCGCGTCCTGATCGACCGTGGCGCCGACGCGCTGTTGCTCGGCGCCGGCTGGGTCGCCGGACCGCTGAAGGAGTTGCACTGGGAAACGCTGATCCGCGCCCGCGCCATCGAGAACACCTGTTTTATCGCCGCATCCTGCCAGCCCGCGCCGCTATCGGTCGGGCTGAGCATGATCGTCGATCCGGCGGGATTGATCGCCGCAACCGTGATCGATGACGAAGGCGTCGTGGTGTCGGCGCTCGATCCCGCACGGCTCAAGACCGTGCGGGACATCCTGCCCTGCCTGCAACATCGCCGCTACGCCGTCGTGCAGCGACGTGAGGCGAACACAGCGACGACAGCAGGCGTCGGAACGGACGCGGATATCGACTGAACGGACAAGCCCATCGGAGGAGAATGAAATGAGTGTTCAAAGCAACGCGGCTACCGCCCGCGACGTCGCAACCGGCGAAAGCGGCCTGCGCCGCGTTTTGACTTCGGCGGCGATCGGCCAGTTCGTCGAGTGGTACGACTTCGTCATCTATGCCTATTCGGCGGCGATCATCGCCAAATTGTTCTTCCCGAATGCCGACCCGACCGCGGCGCTGCTCTCGACCTTCGCCATCTATGCGGTCGGCTTCGTGATGCGCCCGCTTGGCGGATTCATATTCGGCCCGCTCGGCGACCGCATCGGCCGCCGCCGGGTGCTTTCTCTTGTCATTCTGATGATGGGCGCAGCCACGCTGTGCATCGGCCTGCTGCCCACTTATGAACAGATCGGCCTGCTGGCGCCGATATTGCTGGTGGTGTGTCGTCTGGTTCAGGGCCTGTCGGCGGCGGGAGAAACGGTCGGCTCCAACGCATTCGTTGCGGAGCACGCCCCTTCCGACCGTCGCGGCTTGTATGTCGGCTTCACCTATTCCTTCGCCAATCTGCCGCCGATCGCCGCCGCGCTGCTGGTGCTGCTGCTGACCAATGTGCTGACCGGAGAGGCCTATGCCTCGTGGGGCTGGCGCATCCCGTTCCTGATCGGCGGACCGCTGGCGCTGGTTGGCCTCTACATTCGCCACAAGGTGGACGAGTCGCCGGCCTTCCAGGCAACCAAGGCCGCACGCAATGTCGCCGCCTCGCCGCTGCGCGACGCCGTGCGCGACCAGAAGAAGGCCATGGGCTTCAGCTTCGCACTGGCGGCGTTCTCGAGCCTCGGGTTCTATACCCTCGCCGGCTACTTCGTCAGCTATCTGATCACCACCGTCGGCCTCAACAGCAATGCAGCGCTGATCTCCAACAGCGTCGCACTGTTCGTCGCCTTCCTCACCATGATCTTCGGCGGGCATCTGTCCGATCGGCTGGGGCGCAAGCCCGTGCTGATCGCCGGCCTCGTCATCAACGCGCTGGTCTGCATCCCCGCCTATCTGATCGCCGCGCAGGGCAGCCTCGCCACCGCCATTCTTGGCCAAAGCCTGCTCGCCTTCGGCTGCGGCCTGTTCTGGGGGCCGGTCGGAATCGCGCTGATGGAGCTGTTCCCGACGCGCACCCGCTACAGCGCCTCGGCGATCAGCTACAACCTCGCCTACACGATCTTCGGTGGAACCGCGCCGCTGCTCGGCACCTGGCTTGTGATGCAGAGCGGCAGCAAGATCGCCCCCGCAGTCTATATGTGCGCGGTCTCGATCGCCGTGCTGCTGGTGGTGCTGCGTATTCCGGAGACCTACCGCTCCTCACTGGTCCACGCCGAAGATCTGCGGCGCGACGCTGCATGACACGACGCGCGGTTGCCGCCTGCTGTCTCGCGACAACCGCGCATGCGTCCCCTACGATAGACGTTCGCGCGCGTTAAGCGCAGGTTCCTGATACCGACTCTCTCCACCGCGCCGCCAACAGCGCAGCGCAGCTAGAACACGCTGACAACCCCGGATTTGACGCGGACGAGAGGCGCTCCACATGCGCCCGCGCGGAAATCAATCGCAGGCTTATTTTCAAGCGGTTTCTGATTGTCCGGTCGCGGGCATCAAAGCCCTGCGCTTTCGCAGGCCATTCGCCACAGCATCCGCAATGGAGCTCGCGCACTCTTTGCTTGCGAACCATTTCCACTCCGACCGGTTGCGCATATCGCCGGTGCCGCCGTGCTCCTCCGCATGCGGCTTGTCGTCGTGCGGCACCGACCATCGCAACAGGCGCCGGCGCCCTCATCGCGAATGAAATAGAGCATCGTCTGCGCGGCACGAAAGCCGGGATGGACTATCTTGACCCTCTACTTATTAATGATACAGTAGAATCTGGAAACCGACCAGGAGATTGACATGAAATTGCCGCCCCTTCCGGAAGCTGACGAGCAACTCGTAAAATCGTGGCGGGAGGGACCGATTGCCCGGATCAGCCTCAATCGACCCAATAAACACAATGCCAAGAACCTGGCGCTGATCGACCAGCTTCACGACGCCATGATGGCAGCGGACGAGGATCCTGATGTTCGTGTGATCGTCCTGAGCGGCGAAGGACCGTCCTTTTCATCGGGACACGACGTATCGGAGATCGACTTCAATCCCGAGATCGCCAAGCTATATGCCACGCCGGATGCGCGCCTTAACACCGAACGCAAGATGTACTTCGAGAAGTGCCTCGCCATCCGCAACACGCGAAAGCCGACGATCGGGCAGGTTCACGGCTACTGTCTCGCGGCCGGGATGATGGGGGTCGCGATGTGCGATCTCATCGTTGCGTCGGACGACGCCAAATTCGGCATGCCCGTACTCTCGCGCGTATGCGCGGTCGGCGAGATCCTGTTCGAGGTATGGGACATGGGCGCGCGGCGGGCCAAGGAGTTCCTGTTTACCGGAGATGTCGTGGACGCCCGGCGCGCCATGGAGCTCGGCTTCGTCAACCGCGTCGTCCCTAAAGCCGATCTGGAAGAGGCGGTGCGCAAGTTGGCCTTGCAGATCGCGGCTCAGCCCCCGGTTTCATTGGAGTTGACCAAGGCATCGATCAACCGCACGCTCGATATCATGGGACAGCGGGAATCCTGGGAGTATCATTTCATGCTCCACGTCTTCTCCCACTTCACGGAAGAAGCGGAAATCGAACGGACGCGCCGCAAGAAGATCGGCAACACCAAGGCGGCCCGCCGCCCGACACCGCAAACCGCTTAACCCATGGCGGAAACTTCTCCTGCAATGCTCGCAATGGACATCCAGGTTCGCTTCAGCGACCTGGATGCATCAGGCCACCTGAACAATGCCAGCATCGTCAAATACATCGAGGAAGCGCGCATACGCTATTACGAAACCGTGGTCGGCATGTCGATTCCGCGAGAGCTCGACTTCTGGGTTCTGGCGGAGCTTCTGGTCAGCTATCGGGCCGTCGGTCGGTTTGACGACCTCATCCGGATATCCATTCGGATTCCGTGGATCAAGCGCAGCAGCGCCGGATGGGAATTTCGACTTGTCCGGGACGCCGACCAAGCGCTCATAGCGGAGGGGCGCGGCGTGCACGTTCATATCGATCCCACGACCGGGAAAGGAAGCCCGATCCCCGATCGTTGGCGCGAGCGTATCCTTGCTCACGAAGGCATCGCGGACGCCAAGACAGCATGACGCCATCGGGCTGCAGCCGCATCGAGACGCGGCTTCTCCGGACAGTCGCTGAAGCCGACGCATGAAAGCACTGCTGCCTGCCTGTATTGACGGACTAATGCCGGCAATGGCCGCAAAGACCACAGGTTGACGCAGATGTCCTTCTCACTTCGATATTTCCTTGCCGATGTTTTTACCGATCGCCCGTTCGGTGGAAACCCGCTCGCGGTTTTTCCCGATGCATCGGAGCTGACGACGTCGGAGATGCAGAGTATCGCCCGCGAGCTCAATCTGAGTGAAACGACTTTTGTCGCGCCTGCACCACCAGGCGCGGAGGGACATACGGTCCGCATCTTCACTCCCCTGACAGAGCTGCCGTTTGCAGGACATCCGACCATCGGCACCGCACTGGTTCTCGACTCTCTCGCAGAGCCTGACGGCCGCGCCACAACGGCCCGGCAACACACGATGCTCCTGCACGAGCGTATCGGCATTGTTCCGGTCGAAATACGTCACGCCGAGGGGCCTCCCCGTGCGATTCTGAGTAGCCCCAGCATTCCGGAACACGCAGGCGCTCCTGCCGACCGCGCGGTCCTCGCCCGCCTGCTCGGCCTTGATGCCACCGACATTCTCGAGGGTGATGTCGCCCCGCAATGCTTTTCAGCCGGAGTCCCATTCACCTTCATTCCGGTACGGGACCGGGCCGCGCTGTCGCGCGCCCGGCTCGATAGCGCAGCCTGGCAGGAATCCCTGGCGGACAGCAGCGCGCCTCACATCTATGTCATGACGATGCCCGACTGGCTTAAGGGCACGATCGATGCGCG
>JBEBWH010000084.1:0-10506 GCA_040392305.1 Bradyrhizobium sp.
CTTCTTTTCGGGCGGATGGCGGTTGGTGAAACGCGCATTGCCAAGCCCGGTACCGATCGTCAACACCCCCCACCGCTCGACATCCTGCATGAAAGGCGCCTCGCTCAGGCCCTGCGCCACGCCGTCGTTGTGCATCAGCACAGTGGTATCGTGATCCCCGATCAGAGGAATCGCCTGCGTCAGGCTGTCCGGCAGATTGAAGCGGCTGCTCTCCCAGTTGCCTGGGAGGTTTTGCGCACCCTTCTCGATCGCCCCGTCGGGGTCGATCGCCCCCGGGCACGACACGCCAATAAACGGGGCCAGCTTCAATCCGTCCTTCTCGGCCGCGTCGATCAGCTTTTTCAACAGTTTCACCAGTCTTTTGATCGCACCCTCGCGGGTCGGCTCGTCGTCGGCATGACGCCAGAGCTCCGATTCCCGGACGGTCGCCTTCGACAGATCGCCGGCCTTTCTCCAGCGGGTTTCGACCACCCCGCAACGAATATTGGAGCCGCCGATATCGACCGCGAGAATGCTGTCATGCGCCTCGAAGATCCACGAAGGGGCGAGATGCAGACAACCGATCAGCCCCGCCTCATCGGGATGGTGCCGGATCGGCACCAACCCCACCTTCAACCCTTCGGCCTTGAGGATATTGTCGGCGCGCGCGATTGCGATTTCACCGATCCGGCTCTGCCGAAAACCGCCGCCGACCACGATGCGTTCGGTTTTGGCCCACGCCTTGGTCTTGAGGAACCGATGGGTGACGTGCGCCAGTTCCTGGGCGAACTCCTCGATCGCCCCATGCACCACCGCGGCCGCCTCGACGTCCTTGCCGACGAGAATCCGATCCAGTTCACTCTTGGACAGGCTTTCCGACGATTTGTCGCCAAACGGATCGTCGCCATGCTTGCGCAGCGGCTTTCGCCATCCATCCAGGATTTTCTGAAAAGCGCCCTTGCTGGCCCGATCTCCTAAAAATCCGTTTTCATCTTTTAATTCAATATTATAGCTATCGACATCGACCGACGGCAGCCGCCGGGCGCCATGTTTGCCGATGCCTGCTGTGGTCGGAATGTCGTCAGCCATTCGTGCCCTCTGTAAGTCGATCCGGATCAACGGTGCGGGAACCAGTTGGTTGCATGGCCGCATCACGGTTCCGAAAACCCGCCCACACTCGGCCTAAATGCTTATCGCGGATGGCCTTTTCATCACATTCGGATTGACTCGGCGGCGCCTGCCGCTATAACGCCCCCACTCGGCGCGACCAATCCTCGCGCCGGATGTGTTTGTGTGGCCATCAGGCCCGCATCCTGATCATTCACCGACTGACAAGAAGCCGCGCCGGCCTGCCGAGCGTCGGATTTGAACACGAAGGAAGAGAACGATGTTCGCAGTCATCAAGACCGGCGGCCGCCAATACCGCGTCGCGCCGGATGATGTGCTTGAAATTGGCAAGATCGCCGGCGAGGTCGGATCGATCGTGCAGCTGGGCGAGGTGCTTCTGCTGGGCGGCGACACGCCCACGATCGGCGCCCCCACCGTGGCCGGCGCCTCGGTCGCCGCCGAAGTCCTGGACCATAAGCGCGGCCCGAAGATCATCGCGTTCAAGAAGCGCCGCCGCAAGCATTCGAAGCGCAAGCGTGGTTATCGCGACGAGATCACGGTGCTGCGCATCACCGAGATCCTCGCCGACGGCAAGTCGCCTTCCGTAGGCCCGCGCCCGAAGCGTGCAAAGGCCGCGAAGCCCGCACCGGCCGCCGATGGCGAGGCCGCGGCCTCCGCGTGAGGTTCGAGCAATTCAAACTTCGCAGCTCGCGAAACGATAAAACGTGAAGTGATTCCACCGCGGAATCACGCTACACAGTGAACGGATTTGGAGACGAGCCATGGCTCAGAAAAAGGCAGGCGGTTCATCGCGTAACGGCCGCGACTCGGCAGGCAGGCGCCTGGGCGTGAAGGTATACGGCGGCTCGCACGTCATTCCGGGCAACATCATTTGTCGTCAGCGCGGCACCAAGTGGCATCCGGGCAGCAATGTCGGCATGGGCACCGATCACACGTTGTTCGCCAAGATCGAAGGCCGCGTCGAGTTTCGCGCCAAAGCCAACGGCCGCACCTACGTATCGGTTCTCCCGATGATTGAGGCCGCGGCCGAATAGACGGTGGATTTCAGTGAATCCGCCGGCACCTGTTGAACCGGCGGAGCACATGAGAGCTCCATAAAGGGGAGACGGGACCGCCGGCTCCCCTTTTTCTTTTGCCGCGCGGGCGGCGCCATGGAGTTTCATCATGTTGCAGGACCTGTCCACCGAAGGCTTCCTCCGGAGGGCGAGTAGCATCGTCCTCGATACCGTGCGGCTGGCTCTCCGTCAACCGACGCTCGTGGACGTAAAAGCGATTGCGTGCCTCGCCAATGACCGCCGCATCGCAGAGAATACCCGCCGGCTGCCGCATCCTTACACGTTGCGCGACGCCGAACAGTTCATCTGCGGCCTGAACATGGCACGGCGCGAGAGCGCTTTCCTGATCACCTATGACGACGCGCCGATCGGCATGGCCGGCATCGACTGGAGCACCCCCGAGATGCCCGAACTGGGCTGCTGGCTCGGCGTGGAGTTCTGGGGGCATGGCTTCGCGACCGAGGCGGCGCGCGCAGTGATCGACTTCACGTTCAGGGAACACGATGCCGCGGTGCTCACCGCAGGCGCCCGCGTCGTCAATCCGGCCTCGCGCCGCGTGCTGGAGAAATGCGGTTTCCAGTGGACCGGCGTCGAACTGCATCGCTTCACCGCGCTCGGCTCGTCCACGCCGGTCGACAGCTTCCGGCTCGATCGCCGGGTGTGGTCGTCGCTCAAGCGCTGGCGCGAATCCGTGCGGCGCGACGACGCGCTGCCCGCTTTGTTCATGCCGGCGGCGGAGTGAGCCCCTCGCTTTCGCGGCCGAGCCGCTGCTCACGCAGGAAGATGTAGAATCCGGCGCCGATGATGATCGCGGCGCCGGCCAGCGTGGGCCAGGTTGGAACATCGCCGAACACGAGGTAGCCGAACAGTACCGCCCAGATGATCATGGTGTACTGGTACGGCACCACGACACTGGCAGGCGCCAGTTTCAGCGAGCGATTGACGCAGAGCAGCGCGCCGACGGAAATCGCACCGGCGAAAACGAACAACGAAAGACCGCTCCAGGTCGGCGTCGTCCAGCCGAACGGAACCAGCAGCGCGCCGAACACCAGTGTGCCGGCGAACTGGCTGGAGGCCAGCACGACGTCGGACGCGCCACGCAGCGAGCGCGTGACCACCATCAGGGTGGCGAACGACAGGCTGCCGCCAAGCGCGATCAGCGCCGGCCAGGACAGACTGTCGGCGGACGGCTGCAATGCAATGAGAACGCCGCAAAAGCCGACCGCGACCGCCGTCCAGCGCCGCCAGCCGACCTGTTCCTTGAGGAAAACGGCCGACAGCGCGGTGACGAAAATCGGCGTGGCAAGGTAATAGGTGATGACATCGGCCAACGGCAGATAGCCGACGGCAAAAAAGAAAGCGGCCACCTCCACGGTCGAGAGGCCGACCCGGAGCAGGTGGAGACGGGGACGCTGCAGATTGCGAAATGCGGCGCGCTCGCGCCAGATGAACGGCAGCATCAGCACCAGCGAGGTCGCCGACCGCAGCAGCAGAAGCTGACCGAGCGCATAGCCTGCGACGATGAACTTGCCGAGAGCATCGCCGAACGAAAACAGGCAGATGCCCGCCAGCATGAGACCGATGCCCGCCAGCCGCGCGGAGCGCTCGTCCATCTGGACCGTGCGGTATGAAGACAGAGGCATGGCAGGCGACCGTCGGGGATGGAGGCTATGGGGAAACGAAAGGCGCAACCGGCTTTCAAGACTGCTTTAGGAAGACTGGCGTTCCCTTGCAACCACCGCAAACGCGGTACCGCCCTGCAACAGACATCATCGGCAGATCCGTTTGCCGGTGGCCCCGCAAACGATATTTCTGTTCTCGATGCCGAAATGTGTTAGGCGAACGCCATGAAATTTCTCGACGAAGCCAAGGTCTATATCCGCTCCGGCGACGGCGGCAACGGCTGCGTGTCGTTCCGCCGTGAGAAGTTTATCGAGTTCGGCGGCCCCAATGGCGGCAATGGCGGCCGTGGCGGCGATGTCGTGGTGGAAGCCGTGGAAGGGCTCAACACCCTCATCGACTATCGCTATCAGCAGCATTTCAAAGCGCCGAAAGGCGTCCATGGCATGGGCAAGGACCGCCACGGCGCCAACGGCAAGAACATCGTGCTCAAGGTGCCGGTCGGCACCCAGATTTTCGATGAGGACCGCGAGACGCTGCTGGCCGACCTCACAACCGTCGGCGAACGCATCGTGCTGGCCCGTGGCGGCAATGGCGGCTTCGGCAACGCCCATTTCAAAAGCTCGACCAATCGCGCGCCGCGCCATGCCAATCCGGGCCAGCCCGGTGACGAGCGCTGGATCTGGCTGCGCCTCAAACTGATTGCCGACGCCGGCCTGGTCGGCCTGCCCAATGCCGGCAAATCGACATTTCTGTCGGTGGTGAGCGCCGCCCGGCCGAAGATCGCCGACTATCCGTTCACGACGCTCCATCCCCAGCTCGGCGTCGTCCGCAGCGACGACCACGAGTTCGTGCTGGCCGACATTCCCGGCCTGATCGAGGGAGCGCATGAAGGTGTCGGCCTTGGCGACCGCTTTCTCGGCCACATCGAGCGCTGCCGGGTGCTGCTGCATCTGGTCGACGCCACCTGCGAGCACGCCGGCAAAGCCTACAAGATCGTGCGCAACGAACTGGAAGCCTATGGCGGCGACCTTACCGACAAGCCCGAGATCGTCGCGCTCAACAAGATCGACGCGGTGTCGCCCGACCACCTCAAGCAGCAGGTGGCGCGGCTCAAGCGCGCCGCCAAGACAAAGCCGGTGCTGATCTCCGCCCTGTCGCGGCAGGGAATCGACGAGGCGCTGCGCGCGCTCGACGCGGTGATCCGCGACGCCAATGCGATCCCCGAAGCGGATGCGAAGCCGTTCGAGCCGCTCGGACAGTCAAGCTAGCCGGCGCAAACAATGCCCCTTCCCGCCCTCAAAGATTTCCGCCGCATCGTCGTCAAGGTCGGCTCCTCGCTGCTGATCAACTCCGCCGCCGGCGAAGTGAAGGAAGCCTGGCTCGCGGCGCTCGCGCAAGATATCGCCGAGCTCCATCGCGACGGCCGCGAGGTGCTCGTGGTGTCCTCCGGCTCGATCGCGCTCGGCCGCAGCCGCCTGAAGCTGCCGCGCCGTCCGCTGAAGCTTGAGGAAAGCCAGGCCGCCGCCGCCGTCGGCCAGATCGCGCTGGCCCGTATCTGGGCGAAAGTGCTCGCCGAGCACGACATCGACGCCGGACAGATTCTCGTCACCCTGCAGGACACCGAGGAGCGGCGACGCTATCTCAATGCGCGCTCCACCATCGCCAAGCTGCTGGAATGGCGCATCGTGCCCGTCATCAACGAGAACGACACGGTGGCCACCAACGAAATCCGCTACGGCGACAATGACCGGCTCGCGGCGCGGGTCGCCACCATGGTCAGCGCGGACCTTCTGGTGCTGCTCTCCGACATCGACGGTCTTTACGACGCGCCGCCGGCAAGCGACCCCAACGCCCGCTTCATTCCGGTGGTCGAGACCATCACCGAAGCGGTCGAGGGGATGGCCGGCGCCGCCGGCTCGGAACTGTCGCGCGGCGGCATGCGCACCAAGGTCGAGGCCGGCAAGATCGCAACCCAGGCCGGCACCCATATGCTGATCGCCTCCGGCAAGATCGCGCACCCGCTGCGCGCGATCGCGGAAGGCGGCCGCTGCACCTGGTTCCTGACGCCGGCGAACCCCGTGACGGCGCGCAAGCGCTGGATCGCCGGCACGCTGGAGCCGAAGGGAACCCTCACCATCGATGCGGGCGCGGTGAAGGCGCTGCAGGCCGGCAAGAGCCTGCTGCCGGCCGGCGTGACGCAGGTCGAAGGGCAGTTCGCGCGCGGCGACGCGGTGATCGTCCGCGATTCCGACGGCCATGGCGTCGGTCGCGGGCTCGTCGCCTACGACGCCGAAGACGCCGAACGGATCAAGGGGCGATCGTCGCGGGAGGCCGCCACCATTCTCGGCGTCTCCGGCCGCACCGAAATCATCCATCGCGACGACCTCGTTGTCGAATGGCGATCGGCCCTCTGAGCGGCGCGCCGGGCTGCTCGCCGCCCGGCGGTTTGTATGCTACGAGATGGCGCATCCGGAACCGGCCCCCATATGATGTTTCATGATGACCGCACCGCTCAAAGCCGTTGACGGCGACGCCGACCTTCCCGCCCTGATGACCCGGCTGGCGCAGGACGCCCGCGATGCCGCGCGCGTGCTGGCGCTCGCCCCGACGCCCCAGAAGGATCAGGCGCTGGCGGCGATGGCGGCCGCGCTTCGCGCCGCGACCAACGAGATTCTCGCCGCCAATGCCGAGGACGTCGCGGAGGCGCGCGCCGGCGGTGCAAGTCCCGCCTTCGTCGACCGCCTAGCGCTGACGCCTGCGCGGATCGAAGCGATGGCCGCGGGCATCGACGTCGTGCGCGGCATCGCCGATCCGGTCGGGGTCGTGACCGAACAGTGGCAGCGCCCGAACGGCATGACGATCGAGCGCGTGCGGGTGCCGCTCGGGGTCATCGCGGTGATCTTCGAAAGCCGGCCCAATGTCGCGGCCGACGCCGGCGCGCTGTGCCTGAAATCAGGCAACGCGGTGATCCTGCGCGGCGGCTCGGACAGCTTCCGCTCCTGCCGCGCCATTCATGCCTGCCTGGCGCAAGGCCTGCGCGAAGCCGGCCTGCCTGAGGCCGCCATCACGCTGGTGCCGACGCGCAGCCGCGACGCCGTCGGCCTGCTGCTCTCGGGCCTGGATGGCAGGATCGACGTGATCGTGCCGCGCGGCGGCAAGAGCCTCGTCGCGCGCGTCAGCGCCGAAGCGCGCGTGCCTGTGTTCGCCCATCTCGACGGCAACAACCATATCTACGTCGATGCCACGGCCAGCCTCGATATGGCCCAATCCGTTGTGCTCAACGCCAAGATGCGCCGGCCGGGCATTTGCGGCGCGGCGGAAACGCTGCTGGTCGATCGCGCCGCCGCACCGACCCATCTCAAGCCCCTGCTCGACATCCTGATCGATGCCGGCTGCGAAATCCGCGGCGACGCCGCCGTGCAGGCGGCCGATGCACGGGTCAGGCCGGCCGCGGATGCGGACTGGGACACCGAATTCGAAGCGCCGATCATCGCCGCGAAACTCGTCGACGGGATCGATGAGGCGATCGCCCATATCGAACGCCACAGCTCGCGTCACACCGATGCGATCATCACCGAGGACGAGGCGACCGCCGCCCGGTTCCTCAACGAGGTCGATTCCGCCATCGTCGCGCACAACGCCTCGACCCAGTTCGCCGACGGCGGCGAGTTCGGCTTCGGCGCGGAAATCGGCATCGCGACCGGAAAATTCCATGCCCGCGGGCCGGTTGGCGCCGAGCAGTTGACGAGCTTTAAATATCGCATTCGCGGCAGCGGGCAGACGAGGCCGTGACATCGCGCCTGCGCGGAAGCTGACATGGACAGGTGCGCCGCGACGCCGCATCGGGCGTTGCCTGCCTATGGCGCGGGCCAGCGCATCGGCCTGCTGGGCGGCTCCTTCAACCCGCCGCATGAAGCCCATCGCGCCATCAGCCTGTTCGCACTGAAGCGTCTTCAACTCGACCGCATCTGGTGGCTGGTGTCGCCCGGCAATCCGCTCAAGGACGTCAGCCGTCTGCAGGATGCCGCGGCGCGCGCCGACGCCGCGCGCCGGCTCGCCAATCATCCGCGCATTACGGTGAGCTGTCTCGAAGCTGTCATCGGCACGCGCTATACGATCGACACCGTCAGCTATCTGCGACAGCATTGTTCCAGCGTGCGGTTCGTATGGATCATGGGCGCCGACAATCTGATGCAATTCCACCGCTGGGACAACTGGCGCGGGATCGCAGCACAGGTTCCTCTCGCGGTGATCGATCGTCCTCCCGACAGCGTGCACGCTCTGGTCGCACCTGCGGCCCGCATCCTTGCCCCCTACCGGTTGCGCGACAAGGACGCCGCCTCGCTGCCGGAGCGCGAGCCGCCGGCCTGGGTGTTCCTGACGGGGCTGAAATCAACGCTGTCATCGACGCGGTTGCGCAATCCCGACGGGAGCTGGAAAACATCGATGGCGCCTGCAACGCCACTGGACGATTGAAAATATCGTCCCCACATGCGTATCATTCTTGAAGGGATGTCGGGATTCGACATCCTGCGATACAGTGAAAGGAATGGTCCCTGACCACATCTGTATTGTCCCGGGCGCGGAAACCACCGGCACCCGTCGAGATCTTGAAGGCGCGGCCTACGGCCTCCGAGACTCTGAACCTGGTCCTCTCCCGTCTCGACGACATGAAGGCGGAAGAGACGGTCACAATCGACCTTCGCGGCAAATCTCCGTTGTCGGATTACATGGTCGTCACCACGGGTCGGGTGAACCGGCACGTCGGCGCCATCGCCGAGAACGTGGCCAAAGGTCTCAAGGAAATCGGCGTCACCAATGTCCGCATCGAGGGCCTGCCCGCGTGCGACTGGGTGCTGATCGATTCAGGAGACGTCGTCGTCCACGTCTTCAGGCCCGAAGTCCGTTCGTTCTACAACCTCGAACGGATGTGGACGCCGGAGGCGGACAAAACCGCCCGGAAGCCCGCCTGAACGACGATCGGGCTGCCGCAATGGGGCGTGGTCGTGCTATGGGGCGGCCATGCGTATGATCATTGCCGCCGTGGGCCGCCTGAAGCAGGGTCCGGAACAGGAACTTGCCGATCGCTATCGCAAGCGGTTCGACGATCTCGGGCGGAAGCTCGGCTTTCGCGGTCCGGATATCTGCGACATCGCGGAAAGCCGGGCGCGCGATGCCGCCACGCGGATCGCCGAGGAGGCCGTCGCCATCGCATCCCGATGCCCTGACCGCGCCGTGCTGGTTGCGCTCGACGAGCGCGGTGACAATATCGAGAGCGCGGCCTTCGCCCGCCACCTCGGGCGCTGGCGCGACGAGCAGGTGGCCGATCTTGTTTTCATGATCGGAGGGGCAGACGGACTTTCGCCTGATTTGCGGCGCAAGGCAAAGCTCAGATTGGCATATGGCGCCGCGACTTGGCCGCATCAGATGGTTCGTGTCATGCTGTTGGAACAACTGTACCGGGCAGCGACGATTCTCTCTGGTCATCCCTATCACCGCGCCTGAGCGAAGGCCTGAAAAGCAACGCCATGATGGTGATGCGAGATTCGCGAACCTTGCGCCCGCCACACGCCGCGGCATGGCTTTCGGCTGCTTTTATCGCGGGATGGTCCGCCCTCGTTCCCGCATATGCGCAAACAGTGAACGCCTCGGCCGACCCCTCGTCGACCGAGGCTGCCATCAAACAGCATATGCAGGAGCTGGAGGCGGCGCGCACCCGGCAGAAGAGCGCCAGCGAGCTCGAAGATCGCCTCAAGACCGAGGCCGAGGCGATCGGACAGGATCGCGCCCGCCTCAATCAGCAACTGATCGACATCGCCGGCCAGGTTCGCGATGTCGAAACGCGAATCAGCGGCACCGAAGCGAGCCTGACCACGCTCGACGGACGCGAAAGCCAGATGCAGGCATCGCTTGCCGCACGCCACGCCGAAACCTCCGAAGTGCTGGCGGCCCTTCAGCGCGCCGGACGCCATGTGCCGCCAGCCCTGTTCGTCAGACCCGAGGATTCGCTGCAATCACTGCGCACCGCAATGCTGCTCGGCGCCCTGGTGCCCGAGATGCGGGTGCGCGCCGAGCGCCTGATCGCCGATCTGGCCGAGCTCGCCAATGTCCGCCGCACCATTGCCGCCGAGCGTGACCGGCTGGCGACGGATCGCGACAAGCTGTCCACCGATCGCGGCCGTCTCGCGGCGCTGATCGAGGAGCGGCAGAAAAAGCAGGCGGAGGTTGAGAGCAATATCGTGGCCGAGCGGCAGCGCGCGCTGACCCTCTCGCGGCAGGTCGAGAATCTTCAGGACCTCATCGCCAAGCTCGAGCGTGAGCTGGAAAGCGCAGCCAGGGCCGCCGCAGCCGCCAGCCTGCAACCGGGCAAACCGAACCTCGATACGCTGCGCGATCCGGGCCGGCTCAGTCCGGCGGTCGCCTTCGCATCGGCCAAGGGAACCCTGGCTTTGCCGGTCAATGGCGCCCTGCTGCACCGGTTCGGCCATTCCGACGCCACCGGCGGCACGGAACGGGGCATTTCATTGGCGACGAACCCGGGCGCCCAGGTCACAACTCCGTGCGACGGCTGGGTGGTGTATTCCGGACCGTTCCGCAGCTATGGACAACTCTTGATCCTCAATGCCGGGGGCGGATATCATGTGCTGCTCGCCGGGATGGAGAGGATTTCCGTCAGCATTGGCCAGTTTGTCCTGACGGGAGAACCGGTTGCGACCATGGG
>JBEBWH010000085.1:0-10460 GCA_040392305.1 Bradyrhizobium sp.
ACTTTGAAATTCGCAAGGGATCGTCTCCGGTCGATCCGTTGCAATATCTCGGCGGCGTGTGAGCGATCGTCGGAAGAAGAAAACGGGCCGGTGACAACCGGCCCTTTTTCTTGGTCTGGTTATTTTCCGCTCATGCGGATTCCGGTCCGGCCGGCCAGCTCCTGAATGAATTGCCAGGCGACGCGGCCCGAGCGCGATCCGCGCGTGGTCGCCCATTCCAGCGCCTCGCGTTGCAGTTCCTCGTCGGCGATCTTGATGCCGAAATGCTGGCTGTAGCCGCGCACCATGGCGAGATATTCGTCCTGGCTGCAGCGATGAAAGCCGAGCCACAGCCCGAAGCGGTCGGAGAGCGAGACCTTCTCTTCGACGGCTTCGCCGGGATTGATGGCCGTGGAGCGTTCGTTCTCGACCATCTCGCGGGCCAGCAGGTGCCGCCGGTTGGAGGTAGCGTAGAGGATGACGTTGTCGGGCCGGCCTTCGATGCCGCCCTCGAGAACCGCCTTGAGCGATTTGTAGGAAGCGTCGTTGCCGTCGAACGACAGATCGTCGCAGAAAATGATGAAGCGGAATGACGAGTTGCGCAGCCGCGTCATGAGCTGCGGCAGGCTCTCGATATCCTCGCGGTGAATCTCGATCAGCTTCAGGTTGCCGTCGACTTCGGGGAGCGCGTTGACGGTCGCGTGCGCCGCCTTGACCAGCGACGACTTGCCCATGCCGCGCGCGCCCCACAGCAGCGCGTTGTTGGCCGGCAGGCCGCTGGCGAAGCGCGCGGTGTTCTCGATCAGGGTGTCGCGCATGCGGTCGATGCCCTGCAGCAGGCCGAGATCGACCCGGCTGACCCTGGGCACGCCCACCAGCCGGCCATTGGGCTGCCAGATGAAGGCGTCGGCTTCGTCCAGCGAATCGGCGGGCTCGGCCTTGGCCGCCGCGGCGGCGAGATTGGCGGCGATGACTTCCAGCGCCTCGGCGATGCGGTCGGCCACATTGTCGCGGGTGGGGGGCTTCGGGGCTTTGCGCGCAGGCTTGGCGGCGGGGCGGCGAATAGCCTTCGCCGGGGCGCTTTTTCTGGCTTTTTTGGGCATTTTCACTTTCCTCAACGGGGGCACCCATATCGGGCCGCGGGCAGGCCCGCAAGCGCCACAATTGACCGTGGATGCAGCGTTGCAATTGGGAGCGCGGTGACTATAGTCCGCCCAAATTTCTCGCCACCTCGGCCCAACCCCTTGATATGTTGGCCCATACGTCCTGACCGACGAGGATTGCCCTGATGTTGATTACCCCTGCCTATGCTCAGGCGGCCGCCGGTGGCGACGCGAACAGCATGCTGATGTCGCTTCTGCCGTTCGCCCTGATTTTCGTCATCATGTATTTCCTGATCCTTCGTCCCCAGCAGAAAAAGGTGAAGGACCACAACGAGATGGTGAAGAATGTCCGCCGTGGCGACACCGTCGTCACGAGCGGCGGCCTGGTCGGCAAGGTCACCAAGGTGATCGATGACGAGCAGATCGAGGTCGAGGTCGGCGAGGGGGTGCGCATTCGCCAGATGCGGCAGATGATCTCCGGGGTCCGCAGCAAGGGCGAGCCGGCCAAGGACAAGGGCAAGGGCGACGCCACCAAGGACGGCGCCTCCGCGAGCTAAGGCCTGGGCGCGCGATGCGCCCCGCAGCAACCTGACGGACCAGCTTGATGTTGTATTTTACGCGGTGGAAGGCATTGGGCGTCGTTTTGGCGGCGCTGGTCGTCTGCTCTTTTGCGATCCCGAATTTCTTCCCGGAAGAGACCATCAAGACCTGGCCGAAATGGGCTCAGCGCCACATGGTGCTGGGGCTCGATCTGCAGGGCGGCTCGCATATGCTGCTCGAAGTGGACGCCAATTCGGTCCGCAAGGACAAGCTCGAACAGATCCGCGACGATGTGCGCCGCACGCTGCGCGACGCCAAGATCGGCTACACCGGACTTGCGACCCGCAATGGCGTGGTCGAGGTTCGCGTCAAGCCGGAGGATCTCGAAAAGGCGCTGCCCAAGCTGCGTGAACTGTCGCAGCCGCTCGGCGGCATTCTCGGTTCGAGCGGCCAGCGCTCGATGGAAATCGAGGACGCCGGCGGCGGCCTGATCCGCTTCACGGTGCCGCCGGCCGCCATCAACGATCGCATCCGCCAGTCGGTCGAGCAGTCGATCCAGATCGTCGAGCGCCGCGTCAACGAACTGGGCACCGTCGAGCCGCTGATCCAGCGGCAGGGGCTCGATCGGATTCTCGTGCAGGTGCCGGGTCTGCAGGATCCGACGCGGCTGAAGGAACTGCTCGGCAAGACGGCCAAGCTCGACTTCCGCATGGTCGATGCGTCGATCTCGCCGGAGCAGGCGAGCCAGAGCCGCATCCCGCCGGATTCGGAACTGCTGTACGGCTCCGAATCCGAGGGCAAGCGGCCCTACGTCATCAAGAAGCAGGTGCTGGTTTCGGGCGCCGATCTGACCGACGCGCAACCCGGCTTCGATCAGCGCTCCAGCGAGCCGATCGTCACGTTCAAGTTCAACACCGCCGGCGCACGCAAATTCGGTCGCGCCACCACCGAGAATGTCGGCCTGCCATTCGCCATCGTGCTCGACAATGAAGTGATCTCCGCGCCGGTCATCCGCGAGCCGATCACCGGCGGCTCCGGCCAGATTTCGGGCAACTTCACGGTGCAGCAGGCCAACGATCTGTCCATCCTGCTGCGCGCCGGCGCGTTGCCGGCGCCGCTGTCGGTGATCGAGGAGCGCACCGTCGGTCCCGGCCTGGGCCAGGATTCGATCGTCGCGGGCGAGCGGGCGGCTTATGTCGGCGCCATCCTCGTGTTCCTTTTCATGATGCTGACCTACCGGCTGTTCGGCGTGATCGCCAACATCGCGGTCGCCATCAACGTCGCGATGATTTTCGGCATACTGTCGCTGCTCAACGCGACGCTGACCTTGCCTGGCATCGCCGGCATCGTGCTGACGGTCGGCATCGCGGTCGACTCCAACGTGCTGATCTATGAGCGCATCCGCGAAGAGCTTCACGCGGGCCGCACGGCCATCTCGGCGATCGACGCCGGCTTCAAGCGCGCGCTCGCAACGATCGTCGACTCCAACCTGACGACCTTCATCGCGGCCGCGGTGCTGTTCTTCGTCGGAACGGGGCCGGTCCGCGGATTCGCCGTCACGTTCGGCATCGGCATCCTCACCACGCTGTTCACCGCGTTCACCGTGACGCGCCTGATCGTCGCCACCTGGGTGCGCTGGCGGCGGCCGCAGCAGCACGTACCCGTCTAGACGCGGAGCCCATTGTGACCAACTGGATTCTCATCGGGCTGGCAGGCCTCGTCGTCGTTCTGACGATCGCCTCCGTGTTCGATCTGCTGCCGCCGCTGCGGATCGTGCCGGACGACACCAAGTTCGACTTCACGCGCTTTCGGCGAATCAGCTTTCCGATCTCGGCCGTTCTGACCATCATCGCGATCACGCTGTTCTTTACGCATGGCCTCAATTTCGGCATCGACTTCAGGGGCGGTCTGCTGCTCGAAGTGCAGTCGAAATCCGGACCGGCGGATATCGCCAAGATGCGCGGCACGCTGAGCCAGCTTGAACTCGGCGAGGTTCAGCTCCAGCAGTTCGGCGGCCCCGAGAACGTGCTGATCCGTATCGCGCAGCAGCCGGGCGGCGACGAGGCGCAGCAGGCGGCGATCAACAAGGTTCGGCAGGCGCTCGGCGACGGGGTCGATTATCGCCGCGTCGAGGTCGTGGGGCCGCGCGTGTCGAGCGAACTGCTCGCCTACGGCATGCTCGGATTCCTGATCGCGACCATAGGCATCCTGATCTATCTCTGGTTCCGGTTCGAGTGGCAGTTCGCGCTCGGCGCGATGATCGCCAACGTCCACGATATCGTGCTGACGATCGGCTTCATGTCGCTCGCCCAGATCGACTTCGATCTGACCAGCATGGCGGCGCTGTTGACGATTCTCGGCTATTCGCTCAACGACACGGTCGTGATCTACGATCGTATTCGCGAGATTCTGCGGCGCTACAAGAAGATGCCGATGCCGGAGCTGCTCAACGAGTCGATCAACTCGACGCTGTCGCGCTCGGTCATCACCCACATCACCGTGACGCTGGCGCTGCTTGCGCTGTTGTTCTTCGGCGGCACCGCCATCCATTCCTTCGCGGCCACCATGACGTTCGGCGTGGTGCTGGTCGGCACCTATACGTCGATCTTCATCGCAGCTCCGATCCTGATCTATCTGGGCGTGGGCGAAGGGCGGGAGCGCGGCGACGACGATCAATCCAAGGCCTAGGCTGTGAGCGCGCCGGACCGTCCGGACACGCCCCATCTGCCATACGCCGCATCGATCGACGCCTATGGCAAAGGCGGTTTCCGCTTTGCCGACATGTCGCATCGCGGCTCGTTGCTGTTCCTGCCGGACGGCGTCTGGGCGTGGCCGGTGACGCAGCCGTCGGAGATCGACGAAAAGTCGCTCGCGCTGGTGTTCGCAAATGCCGGCAGGATCGACACGCTGCTGATCGGCACGGGCTCCGAGATCGCTCCGCTGCCGGCGCAGTTGCGGAGCGCCCTGCGGGCGGCCGGGATCGGCTGCGACGCGATGCAGACGGGCGCGGCGATCCGCACCTACAACATCATGATGGGCGAGCGCCGCCGGGTCGCGGCGGCGCTGATCGCCGTGCCATGAGGGCCGGCGCATGAGCGAGGCGACAAGCAGCGACGACGGCGCCGCCGCCGTATGTGCAGACGAGGTCCGCACGCACGATTTCGCCCGTTATGCCACGACCCTGTTCGTCGCCCCCGAGAGGCGGCGTCCGCTGCTGGCGCTCTACGCTTTCAGCACGGAAATCGCGCGGGTGCGCGATCATGTCAGTCAGCCGCTGCCCGGCGAAATCCGCCTGCAATGGTGGAGCGATATGCTGGCCGGGGCAGCGCATGGCAACGTCGCGGACAATCCGGTCGCGCGGGAGCTGCTGGAAGCGGTTGCCGCATGCGGCCTCGATGTCGAGCGGTTGTCGCGTCTGATCGAGGCGCACCGCTTCGACCTGTATGACGACCCGATGCCGTCGATGGCGGCGCTCGAAACCTATTTCGACGAAACCGCGGGCGTGCTTTACGAGCTGAGTGCCGGCATCCTCGGCCATCGCTCGGACCTCGTCGCGCACCTTGCCCACCATGCCGGCATCGCGCATGGGCTGGTCGCGACCATCATGCGGCTGCCGGCGCATGCGGCGCGTCGCCAGATGTTTCTGCCCGAGGATGTCCTGAACGAGCACAAGGTCCGGAGCGAGGACGTTTTCGCCGGCCGCGCCACCGCCGAGCTGTTTGCGGCGCTGGACTATCTCGCCGGAGAGGGACGCGCGCATCTGAATTCAGCGGCCATGCTGCTCAAGGATGCGCCTCGCGAAGTGCGGCCGGCGTTTCTGCTGTTGCCCTTGCTGCGGCGTGCGCTCGACGCCATCGCCCGACCAAATTTCGATCCCTTCCGCGCGCAGCCGCCGGGCCGTCTTCGCCTGCTGTGGCAGGTGTGGCGGGCGGCGCGGGCGACGTGAGATCAGGCCGCCTCGGGCATCATCCGGCAATCAGCGATCCACTTGTCGAGCTCGGACAGTGCGCGGGCGCTGATGGCCTGTTTGCGCGCCACGGTCTTTTCCGGCCCGCGCAGGCGTGAGCCGTCGGCCTTGTGGGTCGGGTTAGCCGGCAGCGGTGGGAACAGGCCGAAATTGATGTTCATCGGCTGGAACGAGCGCGGTCCGGCATCGATGCTTTCGATATGGCCGCCGGTGATGTGATTGAGCAGGGCGCCGTGCGCGGTTGTCGGTGGCGGGGGCGCGAACGGGCAGCCTTGCGCCTGCGCCGCTGCGAACAGGCCCGCAAGCAAACCGATGGCGGATGATTCGACATAGCCCTCGCAGCCGGTGATCTGGCCGGCGAAGCGCAGGCGCGGCTCCGAGCGCAGCCGCAGTTCGCCGTCGAGCAGCTTCGGCGAATTGAGAAAGGTGTTGCGATGCAGTCCGCCGAGCCGCGCGAACTCGGCCTCGGTCAGGCCGGGAATGGTGCGGAAAATGCGCAGCTGCTCGCCGTGCTTGAGCTTGGTCTGGATGCCGACCATGTTGTAGAGCGTGCCGAGCTTGTTGTCCTGCCGGAGTTGAAGCACGGCATAGGGCTTCATGGTCGGGTTGTGCGGATTGGTCAGGCCGAACGGCTTGAGCGGGCCATGCCGCAGCGTTTCCGGGCCGCGTTCCGCCATCACCTCGATCGGCAGACAGCCGTCGAAATAGGGCGTGTTCGCTTCCCACTCCTTGAAGTCCGCTTTTTCCGCACCGATCAGCGCGGCGACGAACGTGTCGTATTGTTCGCGCGTCAACGGACAGTTGATGTAATCGGCGCCGGTGCCGCCGGGGCCGGCCTTGTCGTAGCGCGACTGAAACCAGGCCGCGGTCATATCGATCGAATCACGATGGACGATGGGCGCGATGGCATCGAAAAAGGCCAGCGCGCCTTCTCCGGTTCGCGTCGCGACCGCATCGGCCAGCGCCTTCGAGGTCAACGGCCCTGTGGCCACGATCACGTTGCGCCATTCGGGAGGTGGCAGCCCGGTGATTTCCTCGCGGCGGATCTCGATCAGCGGGTGCTGGTGGAGAGCCGCGCTGATCGCTGCCGAAAAGGCTTCGCGATCGACCGCGAGAGCGCCGCCGGCGGGCACCTGATGGCGATCCGCGGATTGCATGATGAGCGAACCAAGCCGCCGCAATTCCGCATGCAGCAGTCCGACCGCGTTGTTCTGGGCGTCGTCGGAGCGGAACGAGTTCGAGCAGACCAGTTCGGCGAGAGAATCGGTGCGGTGCGCTTCCGTGGTTTGCACCGGCCGCATCTCGTGGAGGATTACGGGAATTCCGCGCCGTGCGATCTGCCAGGCGGCCTCCGAGCCAGCCAGGCCACCGCCGATGACATGGACGGCTTCAGCCGGCCGGGAGGAGGTCGGTTTCGTATGCGACGGTGCGATCATGGCCCTGACGTAGAGATATCCGGCCGCCGACGCAACGGCGGACACAAAAACGCCCGCGGAGGCGGGCGTTTCGTCGTCATCAGAGGTCCAAGTCTGTCAGCCGGTGTAGGCGCCAGATGCAACACGCGGAATGTCCGAACGCTCGATGCCGATATCGGCAAGTTCACGGTCGGTCAGCTGGGACAGCTCGTTCAGATTGCGCTGATAATCCCGATACGCTCGGATCGCGCGGATGATTGACAGCAACATTGCAGTTCTCCTTCGAAGTTCGATTCAGCACGCGATTCAGTTCTTTTCGCGAACCTCATCGTTGAAGTGAATATAGCTCCAATTTTGCATTGCGGGAGAGCAATTGTTGCGATGCAGCTAAGCGAAATATGCATACCTTCGTAATATCTCGTTAACCCTTGTACGATTTTGACGATTGGGTTCATTCTGCGGGCAGGGCGCGTATCACGGGTGCGAATTGACCAATCCCGGTCCAGAATGACTCAAAATAGAGGTCTTCCATCAGATAATGGCAATCCCGAGCGCCTTGAGCAGGCCCCGATTGGCCTGAGGTGCTCTACTCACAGTGTCGATGTCGCCATGTTCATGACGCATATGTGAAATAGAAATGAATATAAATTCATTATTATGGTATCGCTGGTAATATTTTACGGTGCGCGGTCGAGTTGGCTGGCGAAATAGGCAATCGTCCGGGAATAGACCTGGCTCTTGTTCCACTCCTGAATGACCGCGAAATTCTTGGTTCCGGGGTCCCAGGGCTTGCCGCGCTGCCAGCCGTAGCCGGCGAGGTAGTTGGCGGTTGAGGCCAGAACATCGGCAGGGCTGTGCAACAGATCGCGGTGGCCGTTGCCGTCGAAATCCACCGCGAATTTGACGTAGGACGACGGCATGAATTGGGTCTGGCCGAGTTCGCCGGCCCATGCGCCGCGCATTTCGGCGGGCGTCAGGTCGCCACGCTGGACGATCCGGAGCGCATCCAGCAACTCCGCGCGAAACATGGCCGAGCGGCGGCAGTCATAGGCAAGCGTCGCCAGGGAGCGGATCGTCGGAAATTTGCCGATATTGACCCCGTAGTCGGTTTCCAGCCCCCAGATCGCCACCAGCACGGCGCCCGGCACGCCATAGCGCTGCTCGATGCGCGACAACAGCGAGCCGTGCCTCTTCATCATGGCGCTGCCAGGCGACATTCGCGGCGGCACCATACGGCCGGAAAATTCCTCAAAGTTCTGGCGGAAGACGCGCTGGGCGCGGTCGCGCGACAACACGCTGTTATCGAGCGTAACGCCGTCGAGGCCAGCCGCGATCGCTCGCTCCGAGATGCCCTGGTTCGCCGCCTCGCGCCTGAAGTCGGCGAGCCATGCGTCGAAATTGCCGGTGCCGCAACTGGCGGCGACTGCGGGCGACAAGAGGGTGGTGAGCACGAGGCCGGCGAGCGCGGCGCGAGTGACGATGCAGCGTTTCATGACAAGGCCCGCTGATTGCGTCCTTGCGCGACTGTCGTTAGCAAGGGCGGCCAAAACAAGGCGCGGCGCAGGGGGCGATCAGCGCCCCGGCGCGGCAGGGGCGGCACCGCGCCGACGCCCGCCATGAAATGTTGCGAGCATCGGCGCGATGGGCCGGTCAATTGTGGTTACGCCCCCACGGCAGCAGCGACACCGGAAAGTCGGCAGCGTAGCGCCGCCCTTTCGCGGGGCGCTCGTGATCGTAATAGGCAACGGCGGGCGGCTCCACCGCCTTGCGATAAAGATGCCATGTCGCGTGACCGAGCAAGGGCAGCACAACGGCGAGGCCGAGGAAGAACGGCAGCGAGCCGAGCATGAGCAGAGCGGCGACGATGAACCCCCATTCCGCCATCGCGACCGGGTTTTTGGCGACAACCCGCAGCGATGTCAGGATGCCGTCGGCCGCGCTCGCGTGGCGATCGAGCATCATCGGAAAGGCGACGACGCTGATGCACAGCGCAACGATCGCGAACAGGGCGCCGACCGCGCATCCGATCACGATCAGAGACGTGCCTTCGGCGGTTGTCAGCACCCGCGTGGCGAAATCCGGAATCGTGGCGGCTGGCGTGTAACCGAAGACGGAGACATAGATCGCCTGCGCTGCCGCGATCCAGATTCCGAACAGGGCGAGCAGCAATACGCCAAGGCCCAGCATCGCCCCGAACGACGGCGAACGGAGCACCGCGGCAGCGTCCCACACCGAGGGCTGTTCGCCGCGTTCGCGCCGGCGGCTCAGTTCATAGAGGCCCAGCGCGGCAAACGGTCCAATGAGCGCAAAGCCGGCCGCGAGCGGAAACAATAGCGGCGTGACCGAATAGCCAAGCACCGCGCGCGCCAGCACGATGCCGAGAACCGGATAAATGATACATAGCAGAAAAGCGTGGCTCGGCATCGCCTTGAAGTCTTCCCAGCCGAGCCGCAACGCATCGTGCAGATCAGAGGAGGTCAGCCGTCGGATCACCGGCGCACCGTCCGTCTGCGGCAGAATTACGGGAGGCTGAAAGGAGCCGGAGCCTGAATGATCGATGGTTGACGCGGCCATGGGGCATTCTCCCTGAAAGCACCCCGGACGAACTCGCCTCCACCGGCGAGAACGCCTGGAGAAACGATCACGATCAGGCCGATCGCATTGGCAACAGAAGCGAGCCTGTCGCGAACCATTCATATTCTAGCATCAAAACCTGCGCTCAAATACCGCATTGAACCGGATGCAGCCCTGCGCCGACATACCGGCGCACCCATGGAACTTTTCCTCCCGATCGTTGTTTGTGGATGGCCACCTGACCGGTAGGATCAACCGTTTGTTTCTTGAGTAGCCACACAAGCCAGGGTGTGGAGCGATATGCGATGGGGATGGTAGCGTGAGCTTCGATTGACCCACGCTGGTCACTTATAAAATTGCGCGCGGACGTCGCGCATTCAACAGGAGTGGATTGATGAGCATTTTCGGAAAGATCATGGGCGCGATTTTCGGCACCTCCGCCAACGCGGAGACGGCCGCGCCGGCCGGCGGGACCGTGCCGACCGCGGGCGGTGCTGCCGCGGGTGGTGCCGCGGCTCCCGCCGTGGACGTCACTGCGATCCTCGATCAGGCCGTCGCCGCGAAGAAGGAAAAGCTCGCCTGGCGCACCTCGATCGTCGATCTGCTCAAGGCGCTCGATATCGATTCCAGCCTGTCGGCGCGTAAGGAACTGGCCAAGGAGCTTGGCTACACCGGCGACACCAACGATTCGGCGACGATGAATATCTGGCTGCACAAGCAGGTCATCGCCAAGCTTGCGGCCAACGGCGGCAAGGTGCCGGACGATCTGAAGTCCTGACGGCGTATTGTCGCCGAGGGCCGGCTTTCGATAATGTTGGCCGTGCATCCGTTTGCGTCATGGCCGGGCTTCGTCCCGGCCCTTGACGTCTTTGTTTTCTAAAG
>JBEBWH010000086.1:0-10381 GCA_040392305.1 Bradyrhizobium sp.
CTCGTCCTCGTCGCTCTTCTTCGAGATCAGCACCACCTCGGTCTCGATCACGCCGGCATTGCCGACCATGCCGCGACCCGGCTCGATGATCGTCTCCGGGATCTGGTTGCCGAAGTGCTTGCGCAGCGCGCGGAAGATGCCGCGGCCATACTGCACCACCGGCGGCACGTCCTTGAGGTAGCGCGTCGGGAAACCGCCGCCGAGATTGACCATCGACAGGGTGATGCCGCGCTCGGCGCAGTCGCGGAACACGGTCGCGGCCATCGCCAGCGCGCGGTCCCACGCCTTGATCTTGCGCTGCTGCGAGCCGACGTGGAACGAGATGCCGTGCGGCTCCAGCCCGAGACGCTTGGCCGCGTCGAGCACGTCGACCGCCATCTCCGGGTCGCAGCCGAACTTGCGCGACAGCGGCCACTCGGCGCCGGCGCAGTCGTACAGGATGCGGCAGAACACCTTCGAGCCGGGCGCGGCACGCGCGATCTTCTCCACCTCCGCCGTGCAGTCGACCGCGAACAGGCGGATGCCGAGCGCGTAGGCGCGCGCGATATCGCGCTCCTTCTTGATGGTGTTGCCGAAGGAGATGCGGTCGGGCGTCGCGCCGGCGGCCAGCGCCATCTCGATCTCCGCCACCGTCGCGGTGTCGAAGCACGAGCCCATCGAGGCCAGCAGGTTCAGCACCTCCGGCGCGGGGTTGGCCTTGACGGCATAGAAAATCCGGCTGTCCGGCAGCGCCTTGGCAAAGGTCTGATAGTTGTCGCGCACGATATCGAGATCGACCACGAGGCAGGGCTCGGTGTCGCGGCCATCGGTACGGCGGGCGCGGAGAAATTCGCGAATGCGCTCGGTCATGGGTTTCCCCCAATCCAACTCAAAGGGACGGCGACCGTCCGGATGATGCCGATCATGACGCCCCCGCCCGACGCGCGATGGAGGCGCGGCAAGGCTCAGGCATCAGATCAAACTGTGCTGCCGTGGATTGGAAGGGAAATCCCGTCCGCACGCCTGGCAATGAAGGACAAGCCTCTTCGGTAACCGGGCCGGCTGGTGGAGAGCCGGTAGAGACCAAAAAAGCCCGCTCCGTCGTTGCTTTAAGTCGCGTCTCCCGTTGAGAACGGGATGCACCGGTTCGCCTCCGGCTGCCAGTCACTTTTGGTAGGAAACAGAACCCCGGCAAACATCCGAGAATTTCTATTCCCTGGCGGCTGTCCGGCCTCTTGTCCGGATACCCACCGACTGACACACGACCACAGGCACGTGCGAAATTGGGCAAGGTGGAAATAGGTGCTTTAGCAAAGCCGCGCAAGATTTATTTGGGCCGCGCAGGCAATTTTCCCAATGTCTGGCGCGGATGAGTCCATCGCGCCGCATTCCGATGAACGGATGTTAATGCTGCCGCAGCTTAAGCGTCCCGGACAGCCTCAGCCGCGTCGCGTGAACGGCTCGACCGTCTGCGCGTGACGCATGAAGATGTACATCACATAGAGGCCGATGGCGAAGAACACGCCCTGCATGATGTGCGAGGTGGTGTCATCAAGGCCGAACAGAATCGCCAGCGCCCAGCCACCCGCGAACGCCGCGCCGAACACCTCGGCGCTGATCAGGATGGCGGCGCTCAGCACCGTGATGACGTTGCGCCAGATGATCTGGCGACCGCCGGCCGATGGGGACGATTGCGCGCTCATGCTGCCTCTTTCTGCCTCCGGCCCCGCCACGCCCGCCGTGGGGCGCGCCGCGAAGCCCGCGCAATCTCCCCGAAAAGCGCCCGCCGATCAAGGCTTGCGGGCGCAAAAAAGCCCGATCCCGCCTTTATGGAGCGGGGATCGGAACGATGGCCCGGCAGCCGGCGGCTTGGCACGCCCACGCGGTTTTGACATTTCGGCCCGGCGAAGCCGTTCCGGATCGACTATATTGCGGTGGACCGTCGAGATTTAGCCCGAATCAGGATCACTCATGACTGCCGACACCAAGCACCTTGCCGATGCCCCCGGCGACTCCGCCGTCAACCCGCTGCTGCAAGCGTGGGTGACGCCGCATGCGACGCCGCCATTCGCCGATATCCGCCCGGAGCAGTATCTGCCCGCCTTTGCCCAGGCCTTCGCCGATCACGCGCGCGAGATCGACGCGGTCACGCATGATCCCTCGGAGCCGGATTTCGACAACACGATCACCGCGCTTGAGCGCTCCGGCACGCTGCTGAACCGCGTCTCCGCGGTGTTCCATGCTCTGGTGTCGGCGCATTCCAGCCCCGAACTGCTGGCGATCGAAAGCGACGTCGCGCTGCAACTGGCCCGGCACTGGAACCGCATTCTGATGAACGCCGTGCTGTTCGGCCGCATTGCCAAGCTCTATCACGACCGCACCCGGCTTGGTCTCGACGGCGAGCGGCTGCGCCTGCTGGAACGCACCTACACCCGCTTCCACCGCGCCGGCGCAGGGCTCGACGACGCGGCAAAGGCCCGCATGGCGGCCATCACCGAGCGCCTCGCCGAACTCGGCACGGTCTTCAGCCACCATCTTCTGGGGGACGAACAGGCCTGGACGCTCGAACTCGGCGCGGACGACCGCGCGGGGCTGTCCGACAGTTTCATCGCGGCGGCGCAGGCGGCAGCGACCGAGCGCGGCGCACCCGGCAAGGCGGTGGTGACGCTGTCGCGCTCCTCGGTCGAGCCGTTCCTCCAGGCCTCCACCCGCCGCGACCTGCGCGAGAAGGTCTATAAGGCCTTCGTCGCGCGCGGCGACAACGGCAATGACAACGACAACAACCCGGTGATCGGCGAAATCCTGACGCTGCGCGAGGAGGCGGCGAAGCTGCTCGGCTACCCGCATTTCGCCGCCTACCGGCTCGACGACTCCATGGCCAAGACGCCGGAAGCTGTGCGCGGCCTGCTGGAAAAAGTGTGGGCGCCGGCGCGCGCCCGCGCGCTGGCCGACCGCGACGCGCTGCAGGACCTGATCCGGGAAGAAGGCGGCAACTTCGCGCTGGCGCCGTGGGACTGGCGCTATTACGCCGAAAAGCTGCGAAGCCGCCGCGCCGATTTCGACGACGCCGCGATCAAGCCCTATCTCGCGCTCGACAACATGATCGCCGCCGCCTTCGACGTCGCGCATCGCCTGTTCGGCCTCTCCTTCACCGAGCGCCGCGACATCCCGGTGTGGCACCCCGACGTCCGCGTGTGGGAGGTGACCGACGCCGCGGGCCAGCATCAGGGTCTGTTCTACGGCGACTACTTCGCGCGGCCCTCGAAGCGGTCCGGCGCGTGGATGACCTCGCTGCGCGACCAGCAGACGCTCGACGGCGCGGTCGCGCCGCTCATCATCAACGTGATGAACTTTTCCAAGGGCGCGGCGGGCGAGCCCGCGCTGCTCTCGCCCGACGATGCCCGCACGCTGTTCCACGAATTCGGCCACGGCCTGCACGGGCTGCTGTCGAACGTGACGTTCCCCTCGCTCTCCGGCACCAGCGTGTTCACCGACTTCGTCGAACTGCCCTCGCAGCTCTACGAGCACTGGCAGGAGCGACCCGAGGTGCTGCGCGCCTTCGCCCGCCACTACCAGACCGGCGAGCCGCTGCCCGACGACCTGTTGCAGCGTTTCCTTGCCGCGCGGAAATTCAATCAGGGCTTCGCCACCGTCGAATTCGTGGCCTCCGCACTGCTCGATCTCGAATTCCACACCCAGCCGGCCGAGGCCGCGCGCGACGTCCACGCCTTCGAGAAGCGCGAGCTTGAGAAGATCGGCATGCCGGCGGAAATCGCCATGCGCCACCGGCCGCAGCAGTTCGGCCATATCTTCTCCGGCGACCACTATGCGGCGGGCTATTACAGCTACATGTGGTCGGAGGTGATGGACGCCGACGCCTTCGGCGCGTTCGAGGAAGCCGGCGACATCTTCGATCCGGCGACCGCAAAACGGCTGCACGACGACATCTATTCGTCGGGCGGCTCGCGCGACCCGGAGGAAGCCTATATCGCCTTCCGCGGCCGCAAGCCGGAGGCCGACGCGCTGCTGCGCCGGCGCGGCCTGGTCGATACGCCCGAGGCGGCCTGAAGGACCGACGCATGATCCGATTGCTGCGCGCCACGCTGACTGCACTGGCCCTGCTGGCGGCAACCGCCGCCGCGCAGGCGCATCCGCATGTCTGGGTGACGGCGCAGAGCGAGCTTGTCTATGCCGCCGACGGCACCATCACCGGCGTGCGGCATAGCTGGACGTTCGACGAGATGTTCTCGACCTATGCGCTGCAAGGCATCGAAACCAAACAGAAGGGCGTCTACAGCCGCGAGGAACTGGCGCCACTGGCCCAGACGAATGTCGAGTCGCTGAAGGAGTATGCGTTCTTCACCTACGCCAAGGGCGACGGCAAGAAGCAGCGCTTCCAGGAACCGATCGACTATTATCTCGAATACAAGGACGCGGTGCTGGTGCTGCACTTCACGCTGCCGTTCAAGACGCCGTTCAAGGCCCGTGAACTCGCGCTGGAGGTGTTCGACCCGTCCTTTTTCGTCGATTTCTCGCTGGCCAAGGACAGCCCGATCAAGCTCGTCGGCGCGCCTGCCGCCTGCAAATTCGACATCGAACGGCCGCGCGACGGCTCCGCCGCCACGCAGAAGCTGACGGAAGAGAGCTTCCTCAGCGGCGAAAACAATAACTACGGCGCAATGTTCGCCAACAAGGTTACGGTCGCCTGCCCATGACGCCCGCCCCACGCCGACGAGGCATCCGGCTGTTGCTGGTGCTGATGACGCTTCTCGCACTGATGATCCTGGCCGACGCGCTTTGGGCGGCGGCGCTGGCGCAAAACCCCTTCGGCGCGCCCAAAGGCGCGGCCGGCGCGGCGGAGGCCCAGAGCGGCGGCCTGATCGCATGGCTGCTCGCCAAGCAGGCCGAATTCTACCGCGCGATGTCGGCGACCATCCGCGCCGCCAAGAGCGACGGCAGCGCCGTCGTCACCCTGCTCGGCATCGCCTTTCTCTACGGCATCTTCCATGCCGCCGGGCCGGGCCACGGCAAGGCGGTGATCTCATCATATCTCGTCGCCAACGAGGAGACGGCGCGGCGCGGCATCGTGCTGTCGTTCGCCTCCGCCTTCATGCAGGCGCTGGTCGCGGTCGCGATTGTCGGCATCGCCGCGTGGCTGCTCAACGTCACCGCGAAGACGATGTGCAGCACCGAGCGCGTGATCGAGATCGCCAGCTACGGCCTGATCGCCGTTTTCGGCGCGCGGCTGATGTGGCTCAAGGGCAAGGGCCTCACGCGCTCGCTTGCGCCGGCCACGGCCGCACCGGTGCTGGCCCATGCCGCCGCGGGCGGCGGCGCGCACCATGCTCACGATCACGGCCACCCTAATCATGTTCATGACGACGAATGCGGCTGCGGCCACAGTCACGGCCCGACGCCTGCCGAACTCGCCGGCCCGCAAGGCTGGCGGCATGGCCTCGCCGCGGTGCTGACGGTCGGCATCCGCCCGTGCTCGGGCGCCATTCTGGTTCTGGTGTTCGCCCTGGCGCAGGGCCTGTTCTGGGCCGGCGTCGCGGCGACTTTCGCCATGGGGCTCGGCACTGCGATCACGGTGACGGGCTTCGCGCTCATCGCCGTCTCGGCCAAAGGGCTGGCGCGGCGGCTCAGCGCCGGCAGCGGCCGCGGCGCCGTGGCGCTGCGCGGGATCGAATTCGCCGCCGCCGCGCTGGTGACGCTGTTCGGCGTGGCGCTGCTGACGGGCTATATGGCGGCGGAACGAACCACCTGTTTCTGACCCGGCAATCGCGGACGGCCGACACCCTTGACACTCCGCGGCAGCCGCGCGAAGCCATCACGGTCATGTCCGTACAAACGCCCTCCCCTTCCGCCTCAATTCTGCGCCGTTCGCCGGAGCGGGTCGGCGTGCTGCTCGTCAATCTCGGCACGCCCGACCGGGCCGATGCCAAGGCGGTGCGGGTCTATCTGCGCGAGTTTCTCTCCGATCGGCGCGTGATCGAGGATCAGGGCCTGGTCTGGAAACTGGTGCTCAACGGCATCATCCTGCCGCGCCGCCCGGCGGTGAAGGCGCGCGACTACCAAAAAATCTGGAACGTCGAAAAGGACGAATCGCCGCTGCTCACCATCACCCGCGCGCAGGCCGAAAAGCTCGCCGAAGCGCTCGCGGCGCACGAGCATGTCGTGGTGGACTGGGCGATGCGCTACGGCAACCCGTCGATCCGCTCGCGCATCGACGCGCTCGCCGCGCAAGGGTGCACCCGCCTGCTGGTGATGCCGCTCTATCCGCAATATTCCGCCGCCACCTCGGCCACGGTGTGCGACGAGGTCTTTCGCACGCTGGTCGATATGCGGGCGCAGCCGACGCTGCGGGTGACGCCGCCCTATTACGACGACCCCGTCTATATCGACGGGCTCGCCGTCTCGATCGAGCGCGAGCTGGCGCGGCTGCCGTTCGAACCGGAGATCATCCTGGCGTCGTTTCACGGCGTGCCGCGGAAATATATCGACAAGGGCGACCCCTATCTGAGCCACTGCATCGCCACCACGGTGGCCTTGCGCGCGCGTCTCGGCGTCGATGAATCGAAGCTGATGATGACCTTCCAGTCGCGCTTCGGCAACGACCCCTGGGTCGAGCCCTTCACCGACGAAACGGTGAAGCGGCTTGCCAGACAAGGCGTGCGCCGGATGGCGGTGGTGACGCCGGGCTTCGCCGCCGACTGCCTCGAAACGCTGGAGGAAATCGCGCAGGAAAATGCCGGTTTTTTCCTCGGCAACGGCGGCGAGCAGTTCGCCCTGATTCCGTGCCTCAACGACAGCGACGAAGGCATGGCGGTGATCCGCCATCACGTGCTGCGCGAGCTGTCGGGCTGGCTCTAGACGATCCTCGCGCGCGCGTCGAACCGATGCCCGCGGGATGCGACCAAAACGGGGGGTGGGCGCGAATTCCACCCGTGTGTTATCGTCGCTGCGGCTTGTGCCCGGAAACCTTCGTCCGGCAAGGGGGAGCGTATGTTCGGTTTCGACATTTTCGCCATCGTCTTCGCGCTATTGATCATCTTCGTTCTGATCGCGGGCGTGAAGACCGTGCCGCAAGGCTATAACTGGACGGTCGAGCGCTTCGGCAAATTCACCCGCACGCTGGACCCCGGCCTCAGCCTCATCGTTCCGTTTCTCGATCGCGTCGGCCGCAAGGTCAACATGATGGAGCAGGTCATCAGCATTCCCGAGCAGGAGGTGATCACCCGTGACAACGCCACCGTGTCGGTGGACGGCGTCACCTTCTATCAGGTGTTCGACGCGGCGAAGGCAAGCTACGAGGTCGCCAATCTTGTCGAAGCCATCACCATGCTGACCATGACCAACATCCGCTCCGTGATGGGGGCGATGGACCTCGATCAGGTGTTGTCGCATCGCGACGAGATCAACGAGCGGCTCTTGCGCGTGGTCGATGCCGCGGTCGCACCGTGGGGACTGAAGGTCAACCGCATCGAGATCAAGGACATCGCGCCGCCGGACGATCTCGTCGAGGCGATGGGCCAGCAGATGAAGGCCGAGCGCGTCAAGCGCGCCGAGATCCTGCAGGCCGAAGGCCAGCGCCAGTCCGAGATACTGCGCGCGGAGGGCGCCAAGCAGGCGCAGATCCTGCAAGCCGAAGGCCGTCGCGAAGCCGCCTTCCGCGACGCCGAAGGCCGCGAGCGCGCCGCCGAGGCGGAGGCGCGCGCCACCGAGATGGTGAGCGAGGCGATCAGCCGCGGCGACATCGCGGCGCTCAACTACTTCGTTGCCGACCGCTACATCAAGGCGTTCGGTCAACTGGCCGAGTCGCCCAACCAGAAGATCATCATGCTGCCGCTTGAGGCGACCAGCATGCTGTCGTCGCTTGCCGGCATCGGCGAGATCGCCAAGGCGACCTTCGGCGACAACGCCGCGACGGGGAGCGCCCCGCGGCGGCCGACGGTTCCCAACACCAATCCCGACACGCCGCGGAGCTGAGGACAGCAGCATGCCGGACATTTTCGTTTCGCTCGGCAGTTGGAACTGGCTCATCGCCGGCCTCGTCCTCGTCGGGCTCGAATTGATGGTGCCCGGCGTCTTTCTGTTCTGGCTCGGCCTTGCCGCCTTCATCGTCGGCGTGCTGTCGTTCTTCATCGACTGGTCATGGCAGTCGCAGCTCCTGACCTTCGCCGTTCTCGCAATCGCGGCCGTACCGCTGTGGCGTCTCGTGCAGCGCAAGACCGCGCCGATCGACAACACCTTCCTCAACCGGCGCGCCGAAGCTCTCGTGGGTCGTGTGTTCACGCTGGAGCGACCGATCGTCGATGGCGTCGGCACCATTCCCGTCGACGACACGCTATGGCGTGTCAAAGGCCCCGACGCACCCGCAGGAAGCCATGTCAAGGTCGTGCATGCCGATGGCGTCAATCTCACCGTGACAGTCGTCTGAGCTGCGCGTTCCGCCTCATCGAAAGCGTCTTCTTCGGATAAGGATACGGAAAATTTTTTCCGGAGCGGGGTCCATCGCGCGTGGAACCGCGCTCATCGCGCACATTCAAAAAATTAAAACGGCGTGTTTTCAACCCGCTAGCGCAAGGTTCCGCATTCGTTGCCCTGAAAGGGGTGCATTGCCAGCGAAAAGATGGCAAGGAACCATATTGATGAACAGCCGTTTATCTCTCCAATCATCCAAAGTGAGGTAACCCCCTGTGACTCTCGTTGTTGTGTCGAACCGCGTCGCGCGCGCCAAGACCAACGAGCCCATGACGGGGGGACTTGCGGCGGCGCTGCTGCCGGTTGTCGAAAGCACCGGCGCGATCTGGGTCGGATCAAGCGGCAACATTCTCGACGGCACCAATCAGAACGCTTTCGCCAACATCGAAACGGTCGGCAAGGGCGCGCTTGCGCTGCTCGATCTGCCGGCCGCGCATTACGGCGGCTACTACGAAGGCTTTGCCAACTCCGCGCTGTGGCCCGCGCTGCATTCGCGCGTCGATCTGATCCGCACCTCGCAGAACGACTACGAGTCCTATCGCGAGGTCAACGCATTCATGGCGCGCGCGCTGCTCCGGTTCCGCAAGCCGGACACCGTGTTCTGGGTGCAGGACTATCATTTCCTGGCGCTGGGCGCGGAATTGCGCGAGCTTGGCGTCGAGCAGCCGATCGGTTTCTTCCTGCACACGCCATGGCCCTCGCCTGACGGGATGCGCGGCGTGCCGCATCATCGCGAACTGGTCGAGCGCATGCTCGCCTATGATCTCATCGGCTTCCAGACCGCCGCCGACTGCGACAACTTCGCCAGCTATCTGCGTTCCGAACTGGGCCTTGCGGTGAAGGGCGGCGTCGCCACCTCGCATTACGGCGCGTCGCGGCTCGCCGCGTTCCCCATCGGCATCGATGTCGATGTATTTGCGACGCAGGCCGCGCGCGCGGCACTGCACCCGGAAGTCTCGCGGCTGCGCAAAAGCCTCGAAGGCAAGCGCCTCGCGATCGGCGTCGATCGTCTCGACTACTCCAAAGGCCTCATCAATCGCATCGCGGCGTTCGACCGCATGCTCGAACTTTATCCGGAACTGTCGCGCACGGTATCGTTCCTGCAGATCGCGACGCCGTCACGCGGCGGCATCGAGGCTTACTGCGCCCTTCAGGAAGAACTGGCCAAGCTCATCAGCTCGGTCAACGGCGCGCATGGCGAGGTCGACTGGACGCCGATCCGCTATCTCAACAAGGGCTTCAGCCAGACCGTACTCGCCGGCTTCTATCGCGCCGCGCGCGTCGGCGTGGTGACGCCGTTCTATGACGGCATGAACCTGGTCGCGAAGGAATATGTCGCCGCGCAAAACCCTCACGATCCGGGCGTGCTGATCCTGTCGAAATTCGCCGGCGCGGCGAACGAGCTCGAGGCCGCGCTGCTGGTCAATCCGCACGATACCGAAGCGATGGCGCGCGCAATGGCGACGGCGCTGGCGATGCCGCTACCCGAGCGCCGCATGCGCTGGGACGCGATGATGAAGAGATTGCGCGGCAACACCATCCATCACTGGTTCACCAACTTCATGGCCGCGCTTGCGGATACGCGTATGAGCGACGTGCTGATCGGCGGCAAGAAGCCGGTGGTGGCGCTGCAGCCGAACAAAACGCGCAATTCCGCCGCGCTGCACTAACACCATCGCGGAAATAGAACTGGCTGAAGCCGCATGGCCTTCAGGCAAGCGAATGTGTCAGTTGGCGCGACCGCGTCGCGCGAAGCCCAACCGTCAAAATCAAACCCGGAACTGAGCCTGTTCGCCGGCGCGAAGACATTAACGAAGTTGATCAGCTTCCGGCCTTGACGGCCTGATCCGTGCCGCCAATCCTCACATCCTGCAGCAGCGACGAGGCCACGCTCGGCACCTGGCCGCCATCGGTGGCG
>JBEBWH010000087.1:0-10346 GCA_040392305.1 Bradyrhizobium sp.
GCGTAGAGGACGGCAGGCCGCATCTTCAAGATGCGGATCACAGCCGCTCCTGCCGCAGCGCGGACAGCGTCTGGGTGTTCGGACAGTAGTCATGATAGTTCTGGCTCGCCATCCGGTGGTCAAGCTCGCGGCGACAACGGCTCCTGGCGCAGCATTCGGAGCAGATCATGCCCATGTCGCGAAGGACGGGAGCGTGCGTCTGCTTGAGTTTGTCCACATCGAGGGAAAGCGCATCCATCATGCGCTGCAATTCGACGCTCTCGAACGGTCCTTGTGCGGACAGGCTTTCCAGTGCCTTCGGCGAAATGCCGGTGTCACGCGCGAGCTCTTCCCGCTGCGTGGCGTCGAGTGAGTTGAATTCGCGAATCGACGCCTGGCGCTCGAGCCATCGTGTCCACAACTCCACTATCGTCATTTTCGCCTCCCGCCCGGTCATTTACTGTATGCAATCTGCCGCAGTTGGTCCGGTGCTGTATTGATCTAGCGCAACAAGCCTTCAAAGCGTCTCGCGCTCTTCGATCGCGCGCAACGCTGCCGCACCGGCCTGCGCGCTGTTGGCGATCTCGACGAACAGCAAGGCCATCTCCTCGAACACCGACCGATCCTGCTCGCCCTCCGTGACCTGATCGAGTTCGGACAGCAGCAGCAGGACGGCAGCGACACGGTCCTTGTGATCCCGCGCCAAGGCCAGACCGCGGCGAGACAGCCGCCGCCGCTCCAGCGTGGCGAAGCGATCGAGTGCGGCCGCAAGCGTCTCGCGGCAGCGGCAATCAAGCCCGGCAAACAGCAAGACATGGCGCACGCGCTCGATCAGGGCCGCCGTATCATCAAGCGTCGGCGCAGCCGCCGGAACCACGGCATAGTCTCCACTATTGTCCCGCATCCTCATCATCCTTTGCGACGCCTGCGCGGTCGCTAGACCGCCCGGCTGAACATTCTCTCGGAGCTTCCAAGATAGGCATCGAAAACGGACGCAACCGTGCGCACCAGCATGCGCGCGTCGGCCGCGACCACGACGCGCCGGCCATCGAAATCGACGAGCCCTTCACGGTCGAGCGCGCGCAGCCGAGACAGCGATGGTGTCAACCGATCAAGCGGCGTCCTGTGGCGGGCGCATATCTCCTCGATATCGACATCGAGATCGCACATCAGCCGCTCGATCAGTTCTGCCCGCAGCAGATCGTCCGAAGTGAGGCGATAGCCCTTGGCGGTCGGCAGACGGTCCTGCATCACGCGGTCGGCGTAGCGGCCGAGAACCACCTCGTTCTGGACATAGCCTTGAGGAACGCGGCCAATGGCCGATGCGCCGAAGCCGATCAGCGCGTCGCCCGGATCGGTGGTGTAGCCCTGAAAATTGCGCCGCAGTTCGCCATTCCGTTGCGCACGGACCATCGCATCGCCGGGTCGCGCGAAATGGTCCAGCCCGATACGGACGTAACCTGCATCAACCAGTGCCCTTGCGATCGCCTCCGCCTGCTCTCTCCGCGCCGCGCTGCCGGGGAGATCGCGCTCATCGATCTTGCGCTGATGCTTCTTGAAGGACGGGATATGCGCATAGCCGAACACCGAAAAGCGATCCGGCTGCATCGCCAGACACTGCTCGACAGTCTCCACGCACGACCTGACCGTCTGCAACGGCAGCCCGTAGATCAGATCGAAATTGATGCCGCCCACGCCGGCCGCACGCAAGCCGTCTGCGGCGGCGGCGGTCGAAGCCGCGCTCTGAATGCGATTGACGGCCCTTTGCACAACCGGATCGAAACTCTGCACGCCAATGCTGGCGCGGGTGACGCCCGCCTCGCCAAGCGCGTCGATCATCGCCGGCGCGAGCGTTCGCGGATCGATTTCAACTGCTATTTCGGCGTCCGCCGCGACATTGAAAGTGTTCCTCAGACTGGCCGCCAACGCGACGAAGGTCCGGGGCTCGACGATCGTCGGCGTGCCGCCGCCGAAATGGATGTGCTGGACGGTCAGCGGCGCTGACAGCCTGCGCGCCACCAGTTCGATCTCACGCCGCATAATGCCGACGTAATTCTCGATCGGCTCGTCACGCGGCGTGATCGTGGTATGGCAGCCGCAATACCAGCACATCGAGCGGCAGAAAGGGACATGCAGATAGAGCGACGCTTTCACGGACGAAGGTAGCCCAGCCAACCAGCCCTCGTAAAACTGCGCCGTCACCGCCTCCGAGAAATGCGGCGCGGTCGGATAGCTCGTATATCGTGGCAGGCGCTCTTCGTCGTAACCCTTCGGCCTGTCGCTCACTTGCAAACCTTTCACCCGCGCCAACCGCTGGCGGACCGACAAAAGCAGTTCCCCCCGGTCGCACCCCAAGCGATGCGATAGTGGCCTGCCCGGTCCCCGCCGTTGTTGCTCCAGGTCAAACAGCGTCGGAAAACCAATCGCGGACCCAAGGCTATGTGTTCGCCGCGGCTCCCCGCACCGATCCCCGCCCAATGCAGCCAACTGGATCGGCGGCTGATGATGCGCTAGCTTTGTCCTCAACCTGAACGAGGAACGCTTGAGGGTGGAGACCATGCGCCCCGATCAACTGGCGCGCGCCCGCCCACGCTGGTTCTCCCAGACCGTGGTGCGGTACGCGGCGATCATCGTCGTCGTAACGGTGATTCCGCTTGCGGGCATCATCCTCGCCTATGACCGCTATGCCTCCAGCCTTCTGGCGACGCTCTCGGGCGCGACGCTCGAACAGCGCATGGCGACGATGCACGGCCGCATGGCGAGCTTCCTCGAAGCACGCCTCACCCAACTGGAAACACTGGCGAACTATCCGGGCCTCGCGCAGGCGATCAGCCGGATGGACGGGGCCAACCGCGCATCCGGCGTGCGCGCCGTTCTCGAATACGAAGCCGACAACCCGGACCTGTACGGAGTTCTGGTCTTCAGCAGTCAGGGCGTTCTGATCGACGCCATCCCGAGCCAGGCGGCGACGGGCATTCCCTAGTGGGGCGGCAGTTGGGAACCGCTGCAGCAATCGGCGCCGCGCCTGAAATTGTCCCGCGGCGAGGTCGTCGGCCCGTTTCTGCCGAGCGAGCGGCAGCCGGGCTCGTTCCTGTTGCTGAAACCGCTGCCAGCCCTCGACCACGGCACCCCCCCGGCCTTGATCGCGCTGCATGTCCGCCTCGCTTCGCTCACCGAGCTGATGGGACACGACACCTTCAACGGCCTGGTGCAGGCGGTGCTGCTGACGCCGGGCGGAACGGCGCTGTCCGCGGTCGGGCGGGCGGTTTCACTCGATGGTCAACTGATCGAGGGCGCGGCCTTGATGGATGGCTGGCGGGTCGGCCTTGAGTTGAAGACCCCTGCATTGGCGCAGCCGCTCACGCGCATCCGCGAGGCGCTGCTGGCCGCGGCCCTCGCCACCGTCCTGCTCGCGGCCGGACTGGCCGTGGTGCTGGCGATCCGCGCCGACAAACGCATCGGCCGTCTCGTCGATGGCTCGATGGCGCTGGCGGAGGGCCGTCTCGACACCCGCATCAATGCCAACGGTTCCGACGAACTTGCGGTGCTGGCGCGCGCCTTCAACCAGATGGCGGAGCGCCAGCGCGATACGCTGTCGGCCACCGTCGAGGTGGAAAAGATGGCGGTTCTCGGCCGCTTCGCAACCAGCTTCGCCCACGAAATCCGCAACCCGCTTGCCGCCATCAAAACGACAGTCGAGAGCCTGCGTCTGACCGATCCGGAGCCGCAGCGGCGCCAGCTCATGAGCGGCGTCGACGACGAGATCGACCGGCTTGACGACCACCTCAAGGGCTTCCTTGCCTATGCCCGCCCTGCACCGCCGAAGGCGCAGCCGGTGAACGCCGGCGAAGTGCTCGACCGTCTCGCGTTGCTGATCGCCCACCAGCTTCAGGAGTGCAATATCCGCCTCGCCGTGCTCGGCGAGACCGGCCTGCGAGTGCGCGTCGATCCGGGGCATTTTCAGCAGATCCTCATCAACCTCGTCGCCAACGCCATCGATGCGATGCCCGCAGGCGGCCGCCTCACCATCCGCGTCCGGCGACGCAACCATGATCACGCCATCGTCGAGGTCAGCGACACCGGCATCGGCATCGCGCCCGAACTCATCGCGCGGATGATGGAGCCGTTCGTGACCACCCGCCCCGGCGGCTCCGGACTCGGACTGTCGATCTCCCGGCAACTCGCCGAAATCAACGACGGCAGGCTTGACCTCTCCAGCACACCGGGCACCGGCACGACCGCGACACTGGTCTTGCCGCGCATTACCGCCGATGATCACATCGCGAGGCACTCCACGGGTGGCCTGGAGATCGTAGAGTGAGGGACAGCCGATGAAGCAGCCGAGCGTTCTCATCATCGATGATGAGCCGAATTTCGTCAGCTCCATGATTTTCGGATTGTCAGCCCATGGCATTCCGGCCCGCGGCGCCGGCAGCGCCGCCGAGGGCCTGCGGGAAGCACGCGCCGGCACTACCGACCTCGTCATTCTCGATCACAAGCTGCCCGACGATATGGGCATCAATCTCATTCCGCAGCTGCGCGCCGGCGGAGCCGACATCGTCATGGTGTCGGCTCATGGCGACATTCCCACCGCGGTCGAAGCGGTCCGCCGCGGCGCCCTCGACTTCCTCATCAAGCCGTTCGACCTCGATGACCTCATGGGCGTGGTGCGCCGCGCCACTCAGGAGACCCCGGCGGCACCACCCCATGCGCCCCAGACAAAAGTGAAACAGACGGCGGCGACCAACGTCTGCACACCGGACAGCACGACCGCCGTCGTGGCGCGCAGTTCTGCGCGCGTGGTGCTGCTGCTTGGCCCATCCGGCTCGGGTAAAGGCTATACCGCGCGCTGCATTCACGAGTTAAGCGGCCGCGCCGCCCGGCCTTTCGTCGTCGTCAACTGCGCGGCCCTGCCGAACGACCTGCTGGAATCCGAATTGTTCGGCGTCGAACGCGGAGCCTTCACCGGCGCTCATGCCAACCGCATGGGCCTGATCGAGTCCGCCGAGGGCGGCACGCTGTTCCTTGACGAGATTGCCGAGACGGCCATGCCGTTTCAGGCCAAGCTTCTGGGCTTTCTCGAAAGCCGCCGGTACCGCCGACTTGGTTCGAGCCAGGAGCGGGAGGCCGATATCCGCGTCATCGCCGCGACCAACCGGGATCTGGAGAAGGATGTCGCCGAGGGGCGCTTCCGTCTCGATCTGTTCTACCGTCTCAACGTCGTGCCGATCACCCTACCGCGCCTTGCCGACCATGCCGAGGATATCCTGCCGCTCGCCCGGCATTTCGCCGGCATCGCCGCCACCGCCAATCACAGCACGCCGATCTCCTTTTCGCCGCAAGCGGAAAAGGCGATGCGCAGCCATGAGTGGCCGGGAAACATTCGCGAGCTGTCCAACCTCGTCGAGCGGCTGACCATTCTCTACCCGGGCGAAGCGATCGATCTTCATCATCTTCCGGACACGTTGCGCACCGACGCCCCTGCCGCGGTAGGGCCTATGGAGGCGCGCTTGGAAAAAACCGAACGCGATATCCTGCAACAGGCGCTCCGGACCGCCGGCGGTCACAAGGCGCGTGCGGCCGAAGACCTAGGCATTTCGCGCCACGCGCTCAAGCGGCGGCTGAAGCGGCTCGGCATGCTGTAGCGCAGCATGAGCGCAAACCGCTCGCCGCGAGCGCGTTCCGCTCCGCTCACGCCGCGGCGGCGTTAAAAAACCGTTGCATTGCAGGCTTTCGTGCTCTGGCACACGCATTGCTAATCATTGGGCGATCGAAGGATGACGATCGGTCGCCGCACCGCCACGGCGCATCGCAACTCAACAAAGCAAGGCGGGGAGGACAACGTGGTACGGCGATCAGGGTTGGGCGCGGCTATAGTGGGGCTGACGGCGTTGCTGCTGTCGACCGGCGCTCACGCGGCATCGCCGACAATCGAGATCGGGTGCATGTATCCGATGACCGGGCGCGGCGCGCTTTACGGGCGCGACAGCGTCGCGGCGATCGAGATGGCGGTCGACGCGATCAACGCACGCGGCGGCGCGGCCGGCCATCAGCTCCGGGTGCACTTCGCCGACTCGCAGTCGCGCCCCGCCTTTGCGGTGTCGATCGCGCGTCGCTTCATCGATGAAACCAGGGTCCATTTTCTGTGCGGAGTGGTGAGTTCGTCCGTCGCGCTCGCCGTGAGCAAGGTTGCGCTTGAGCGACGCAAGATCTTCATCGGTACTGATCACGGCTCCTCGCGCCTCACCATCGAGAGCGCGCACCCTTACTACTTCCGGGTTTCGAACAACTCCTATCAGTCGATGGCGGCCGGGGCATTGTGGCTGAACGACCTGCGCCGGGAGCGCCCCTGGCGCACCATCGCCTTCATCGGGCCGGATTACGAGTATGGTCGCGGCATGTGGGCGGATTTCCGCGCCAAGCTTGATGAGATCGGCATCGCCTACGACATCGCCGGCACGCTGTGGCCGAAGCTCTACGAACCGGACTTCACCGCCTACATCGAGGAATTGAAGCAACTCAAGCCGGATATCATCATCAACGGCCACTGGGGCGGCGATTTCGTCGCGTTCGTCAAGCAGGCCGCAGCGCTCGGACTGTTCGAAAACCAGATCTTCGCCAATTTCGACGCCGGTGCCAATTACGAGATCCTCGCGGCCCTCGGCGAGGACATGCCGCTCGGCCTGGTGCTTTCCGCCCGCCATCACGTCAACTGGCCACCGACCGAACGCAACCGCAGTTTCGTCGAGAGTTTCCACGCCCGCACCGGACGTTATCCGAGCTATGCGGCGGAAGGCGCCTATGCCGGCATTCTCGCGATCGCGAAAGCCGTCGAAACCGTCGGCAATCCCACCGATACCGGAAAGCTGATCGCGGCGCTCGAAGGCATGGAGTTGCAGCTTCCCGAAGACCCTGACGGCTTCCGCTCCCGCATCGATCCCGACACGCATCAGATCATCCAGATGCAGGCCATTGGCACGCTGCGGCGCGATGCGTCATTTCCGCCCGCGGCTGCCCTGCTGGGCGACTTCAAGGTCTATGCCGCCGAGGAATTGATGCCGTCGCAGCGCGAACTGACGCGCCGCCGCGAAAATCTCGGCAGCCGCATCGCCGAACGTCCACCATCCACAGAACCCACCAAGGAGGAAACGAAATGAACTGGCAACGTACAACCGCTGCCCTGCTCGCCGCAGGGGCGCTTTTGATACCCGGGCTCAGCTCGGCGCAGGCTCAGGACGCAAAGCCGTTCAAGCTGGGCATCGTCACCTTCCTGTCGGGCGCGGCGGCCGGCCCCTTCGGCGTGCCGGCGCGCAATGCGGCCGAACTCGTCGTCGAAGCCCTCAACAGCGGCACCGTGCCCGCGCCATATGCCGGCAAGAAGGGCATCAACGGCATGCCGCTCGAAAGCGTCATCGTCGATGAAGCCGGCGGCACCACCAAGCAGGTGACGGAATATCGCAACCTCGCCGAACGCGCCGGCGTCGATGCGGTGATCGGCTATATCTCGTCCGGCGACTGCCTGGCGATCGCCCCGCTCGCCGACGAACTGAAGAAGCTGACGATCTTCTTCGATTGCGGCACGCCCCGCATCTTCGAGGATGCGAGCTATAAGTATCTGTTCCGCACAGGCGGTCACGCCACCATGGATAACCTGGCGGCGGCGCGCTATCTGCTGAAAAAGCATCCCAACATCAAGTCGGTCGCGGGCATCAACCAGAACTATGCCTGGGGCCATGACTCGTGGAACGACTTCAAGGCTTCGATGCAGACGCTGAAGAAGGATGCGACCTTCCCGACCGAGCAATTTCCGAAACTGGGCGCCGGCCAGTATGGCGCCGAGATTTCGGCACTGCTCGTCGCTTCGCCCGACGTCATCCATTCCAGCCTGTGGGGCGGCGACATGGAGGCCTTCGTGCTGCAGGGCACGGCACGCGGCGCCTTCGACAAGCGCGCGCTGATCCTCACCGCTGGCGAAAGTGCCATGCATCGCCTCGCCGGACAGATTCCCGATGGCACCATCATCGGCGCGCGTGGCCCGCACGGCGACTTCGCCCCGAAGAGCGAACTGAACGACTGGTTCCGCAAGGCTTACGAAGCCCGCTTCAACACAGCGCCGACCTACCCGTCCTACAAGATGGCGCAGGCCATTCTCGGCCTGAAGGCAGCGACAGAGAAGGCAGCAGGCGACCAGCCGGCCCGCCCGACCGACGAAGCTATCATCAAAGCGTTCGAGGGGCTCACCTTCACGACACCAAGCGGCCAGGTGCATATGACGCTCGGCAAGGGACACCAGGCGATTCAAGAAATCGCCTATGGCACCTTCAAGCGCGAAAACGGCAAGGCGACCCTGGTCGATATCGTTCGCTACCCGGCCGAGTGCGTCAATCCGCCGGAGGGTGTGAAGAGCATGGACTGGCTCTCCGGCGGCCTCAAGGGCGCCAAGTGCGACTGACCGATCCCGGCGGCGGCCGCTCGATGGCCGCCGCCGCTCCCGTTCCGCCTGACGTTTCACAGCATATGACCACGACAAGATCAGCAGGAGGACACCATGGACAGGTTGCTTGAAAACACCGTTTCCCGACGGCGTCTTTTGACTGGCGCGGCCGTGCTCGGCGTCGCCGGCGCGACGGGGCTGCCGGCCACTTCGCTGGCGAGGGCGCCACTGGCGAAAACACAGGCGCCCTATTGGTATCGTTCCAAACTCGGCGCGCTCGAACTGACCATCGTTTCCGACGGCCCGCTGCCGCTCGGCCCTCCCGGCGGCAGCTTCCTCGGCGTCGAGCCGGCAAGCGTCACCAAAATGCTGTCGGATAATTTTCTCGGCACCGACAATGTCGTGCTCGAACAAAACATACTCGTCGTCAACAGCGGCGACCGCGTCATCCTGTTCGACTCCGGTATGGGCACCAGCAAGCTGTTCGGACCGACAACCGGCCGGCTGATGGCGAGCCTCAAGGAAGCCGGCATCGAGCCCGCAAGCATCGACGCCGTGGTGGCGTCCCATGCCCATATCGATCACATCGGCGGGCTGGTGGATGCCGACGGCAAGCCGCTGTTCCCCAACGCCGAGGTCCATATCAGCCAGGCCGACTTCGATTTCTGGACCGACGAGAGCAACTCCAAGGCCGGCAAGGACTTCGTCGTCCACGCCCGCAAAAACCTGTTGCCCTATCGCGACCGGTTGAAGTTCTTCAAGGACGGACAGGAGTTTCTGCCAGGCGTACAGGCGATGGCGGCGCCCGGCCACACCGTCGGCCACACAGTGTTCGTCATCACTTCCGAAGGCAAGTCGCTGTGCTACATCGGCGACGTCACCCACCATCAGGTGCTGCTGGTGGAAAAGCCGCGCATCGAGTTCGCCTACGACACCGATCCGAAGCAGGCGGCGCAGACGCGCGTGCGCATTCTCGACATGCTGGCGAAGGACAGGGTGCAACTGCTCGCCTATCACTTCCCCTGGCCGGGCATCGGACACGTCGTCTCGCAGGGCGACGGCTTCCGCTACATCCCGACGCCGATGAACATGCTCCTGTAACCAAGCCGCCACGGCCTGCGGCGGCGCAATGCCGGCGCAGGTTTCCCGATCAAAAAAATCCGGGTCGATCCTCATGCAGAAATTCGTCGCCATCATGATCGACGGCACGATCTACTTTTCGTGGCTCTTCATCGTCTCGCTGGGGCTGACCCTGATCTATGGCGTGATGAAGATCCTGAACATCGCCCATGGCAGCTTCTATGCGCTCGGCGCTTATGCCGCCGCCTCGGCGATCGGCGCATGGTTCGCGGGCGGCCTGCCGGCGGCGGGCAGTTATCTCTTGCTGATGGCCTGTGGCCTTGCGATCGGCGCCGCCATCGGGTTCGCGGTCGAGCGCGGACTGCTGCGGCGCATGTATGGTCGCGACGAGATCGTGATGATCCTCGTGACCTACGCCGTCTTTCTCATTCTCGAAGACGTCATCAAACTGACCTGGGGCGTCGACCCCTACCTCGCCTATCAGCCTTATACGGCGCTCGGCCGCATCAGCATCGGCGGTATCGGCTTCGCCGTCTATGATCTGATCCTGCTCGCGCTGGCGCTCGCGCTTGGCTTCGCCGCGTGGTTCATGCTCAACCGCACGCGCTACGGGAGGCTGCTGCTCGTCGTCATTCACGACCGCGAGGTCTCCGCCGCTATGGGCATCAACGTCGCGCGGATGTTCACCCTCACCTTCACCATCGGCGCAATGCTCGGCGCGCTCGGCGGCGCAGTCGCCGCGCCCGGCATTACGGTGGTCCCGGGCAGCGGCGTCGATATCATCGTACTGGCGTTCGCGGTCAGCGTCCTGACCCCAGAACTCGACCTTCACGTTGACCGTGCAGCCCGAATA
>JBEBWH010000088.1:0-10265 GCA_040392305.1 Bradyrhizobium sp.
TCAACGTCAACGACAGCGTGACCAAGTCGAAGTTCGACAATCTCTACGGCTGCCGTGAATCGCTGGTGGACGCCATCCGTCGCGGCACCGACGTGATGCTCGCGGGCAAGGTCGCCTTCGTCGCCGGCTTCGGCGATGTCGGCAAGGGCTCGGCCGCGAGCCTGCGCCAGGCCGGCGCACGCGTCATTGTCTCGGAGGTCGATCCGATCTGCGCGTTGCAGGCGTCGATGGAAGGCTATGAGGTCGCGACCATCGAGGACGCGTTCTCGCGCGCCGACATCTACGTCACCTGCACCGGCAACAAGGACATCATCACCGTCGATCACATGCGACAGATGAAGGACCGCGCCATCGTCTGCAACATCGGCCACTTCGACAACGAGATTCAGGTCGGCGGGCTGAAAAACTTCAAGTGGACCAACATCAAGCCGCAGGTAGATGAGATCGAGTTTCCCAAGGGCAACCGCATCATCCTGCTGTCCGAAGGCCGCCTTGTGAATCTCGGCAACGCCATGGGGCATCCGAGCTTCGTGATGTCGTCGTCGTTTGCGAACCAGACGCTGGCGCAGATCGAGCTGTGGACCAATCCGGAGAAGTACGAAAAGAAGGTCTACACGCTGCCCAAGCACCTCGACGAGAAGGTCGCGGCGCTGCATCTCGAAAAGCTTGGCGTCAAGCTGACGAAACTGTCCAAGGAGCAGGCCGACTACATCGGTGTGCCGCAGCAGGGCCCGTTCAAGCCGGATCACTACCGCTACTGAGCGCTGACCTCTCCCGCCCGCGGGAGAGGATTCTTTCGCCAAGGGCGAAGGCGGATGTGTCCTTTGCCATCCATCGCGAAACACAAAAAAGGCCCGGCAGCAATGCCGGGCTTTTTCTTGAGTTCCTGTTCGTGAATGTCGTGGCAGTTGCGCCGGTTGGTCCTGCGCCGGAACCACGGTGGATGCCGCGCCGCTTACGCAGCAGGCGCTATGCTGATGCGCAATTCGCCAATGCCCTCGATGCCGGCTTCGATGTTGTCGCCGACGGCGAGCGGGCCGACGCCGGCAGGCGTGCCGGTCATGATGATGTCGCCGGGCGCGAGCCGCACCTGCTGCGACAATTGCGCGATGATCTCCGGCACGTTCCAGATCATCTCGGCGAGATCGCCGTTCTGCTTCTCTGCGCCGTTGACCTTGAGCCAGATCCGCCCCTTCGCCGGATGGCCGATGGTCGAGGCGGGCGCAAGCGCGCCGACAGGCGCGGAAGCGTCGAACGACTTGCCGATCTCCCACGGCCGTTCCTTCTTGCGCGCGGCGAATTGCAGGTCGCGCCGCGTCAGGTCGATGCCGACGGCATAGCCATAGATCATATCAAGCGCCCGGTCAGCGGCGACGCGCAGGCCGCCGGCCTTCAGCGCCACCACCAGTTCGACCTCGTGATGGAAGTCCTGCGTCAGCGGCGGGTAGGGGATCGCCGCGCCGTTGGCTGCGATCATGTCGGCGTGCTTGGCGAAGAAGAACGGCGGCTGCCGCTCGTCGTTGCCCATCTCGCGGACGTGTTCGAGATAGTTGCGGCCCACACACCAGATGCGCCGCACCGGAAAGGTCGCGCTTTCGCCGGCGACGGCGAGGGCGGGCTGCGACGGGGCGGCGATGACGTAAGCGGGCGCGTTGCTCATGGGATGGACCGTTGCTGGCGGAGGGGCGGACAGGAGGGCTCGCGGCGAGCTTACGCCGTCGTCGCCACCGCCGCCAGTGCGTTGCCGTCGCGCTGCTGCAGGCGGAAGAACGATGCGTAGCGACCTTCGCGCGCCAGCAGTTCGGCGTGGCGGCCGGACTCCGCGACGGCGCCGTTCTCGATCACCAGGATGTTGTCGGCATGCATGATGGTGTGCAGCCGGTGGGCGATGACGATGGTGGTGCGCCCGCGGCTGAGATGTTCGAGCGCCGACTGCACCAGACGTTCCGACTCCGAATCGAGCGCGGCGGTGGCCTCGTCGAGCAGGATGATCGGCGCGTTGCGGATCAAGGCGCGGGCGATGGCGACGCGCTGGCGCTGGCCGCCGGAGAGTTGCGCGCCATGCTCGCCGACCGGCGTGTCGTAGCCGCGGGGGAATGCCATGATGAAATCGTGCGCATGCGCGGCCTTGGCCGCGGCGATGATGTCGTCGTCGCCGGCATCTTTCCTGCCGAACGCGATGTTGTCGCGGATGCTGCCCCGGAACAGATAGACGTCCTGCCCGACATAGGCGGTCTGCTCGCGCAGCGAGCGGCGCGACACCGTCGCTATGTTGTGGCCGTCGATCTCGATCGCGCCATCGGCGACGTCGTAGAAGCGCAGCAGCAGCGCCAGCACGGTCGACTTGCCGCAACCGGACGGGCCGACCAGCGCCGTGACCTGACCGGGCTCCGCCGCGAACGACATGCCGCGCAGCACCGGCTCGCCGGGACGATAGGCGAAGCCGACGTCGCGCAGCTCGACGCGCGCCTGCGTCAGGCGCAGCGGCGGCCTGTCGTCGTCGCCCGGCTCGCTGGCCGGCGCATCGATCAGTTCCAGCAGCATCCGCGCCGGAACCATCTGGCTGTTGAGTTCGAGATTGAGGCGGGCGAGCCGCTTGGCGGGCTCGTAGGCGAGCAGGAACGCGCCGACGAAGGTGAAGAACTGTCCCGGCGTCGCGCCGGTCGAGACCACGGCATAGCCACCATACATCAAGGCGCCCGCCACCGCGAAGCCGCCGAGCGTTTCCATCAACGGGCTTGCGCGGTTCGACACCCGCGCCATCTTGTCGGCGTTGCGTTGCACCTCGCCGATACTGGCGTCGATGCGCGCGCGCATCGTGTCCTCCAGCGAGAACGCCTTCACGGTGCGGATGCCCTGCAGCGATTCCTGCATCGTCTCCAGAATGTCGGCGGTGCCGGTGAACTGCACATGCGCCAGCCGCTTGATGCGCTTGACGAGCTTGCGCAGGAAGAAGAAGGCCGGCGGCGCCACCAGCGCGCCGAACAGCGTCATGCCGGGGTCCTGATAGACCATGACGCCGACCAGCGCGATCAGCGTCAGGAAATCGCGCCCGACCGACGTCACCAGCAGATTGAGGATCTGCGCCACGGCCGCCGCACCCTGTGTCAGCCGGTTGAGGAATTCCGACGAGTGCCGGTCGGAGAAGAAGCCGATGCTCTCCTGCATCAGCTTGTCGAACAGGTTGCGCTGGTTGCGCGCGACGATGGCGTTGGAAATCTGCGTCAGGATGACGGCGTGACCGTAGGTCGTCGCGCCCTTGACGACGAACAGCGCCATGATGAGGAGCGACAGCGTCACGATGTCGTGGACGTTGCGGTCGATATAGGCCTTGTTGATGACTTCGCCGAGCAGCCACGGCAGTGCGGCGGTGACGCCGGCGGCAAACGCCATCAGCACGAAGGCCGCGACGTAGCGCCGCCAGAAGGTGGCGGCCTGTTCGCGCAGCAGGCGTCGGATCAGCGCAAGGGCCGCATCAGGATCGTCGCTGATTTTCTTCGGAATTTCGGCCATCGGCGCTGCTGCCACCTCAAGGACCGCGCCCCGGCGCGGAATGGCGTCTCCTTGCCCCCTCTCGGACGGTATTTCAAGCGGCGTCCGACAGGTGGTGGAACCGGAGCGTGGAACCGGGAACGGAAGTTGCGGGGCCGGTCAGGCGATCGCCGCGGCGCTCTCCAGCATATGACGCTCCTGCGACAGCTTCTCCTCCCAGGCCAGCGCGTGCGCGGCGATGGTTTCGATGTCGTCGTAACGCGGCGTGAAATCCAGCGTCGCGCGCATCAGGCCGGTATCCGCAACCATGGTCATGATGTCGCCGGGCCGGCGTGGCGCGTGCCGGGTGACGAAGTTGCGGCCGGAGACGCGGCGCACCGCGTTGATGACCTCGAACACGGAATAGCCGTGGCCGTAGCCGCAATTCAGCGTGATCGAGCGGCCGCCTTCGGCCAGATAGGACAGCGCCGCGCAATGGATGTCGGCGAGATCGCTGACATGGATGAAGTCGCGGATGCAGGTGCCGTCGGGCGTCGGGTAATCCGTGCCGAACACGTCCATTCCGGAGCGCTTGCCGGTCGCGGCCTCGACCGCGATCTTGAGCAGATGGGTCGCGCCCGCGGTGGCGAGGCCGACGCGGGCTCTGGGATCGGCGCCGCCGACATTGAAGTAGCGCAGCGCGACATAGCGCATGTCGTGCACGGCGGCGGTGTCGTGCAGCATGATCTCCGTCATCAGCTTCGAGGTGCCGTAGGGCGACAGCGGCCGCGTCGGGGCATCCTCGCGCACCGGCATCTGGTCCGGATTGCCGTAGACGGCGGCCGTCGAGGAAAAAATGAAGTCGCGGACGCGGCGTTTGACGGCGACATTGAGCAGATTGCGCGTCGCCATCGTGTTGTTGCGATAATACGCGAGCGGATCGCGGAGCGATTCCGGCACGATGACCGATCCGGCGAAATGGATGATGGCGTCGACGTCGTGTGAGGCGATGACGCTTTCGACCAGATTCTCATCGGCGGCGTCGCCGATGAACAGCGGCACGCCTTCCGGCACGAAGGCCGAGAAACCGGTCGAGAGATTGTCGATCACCACGACCTGCTGGCCGGCCTCCGTCAGCGCCAGCACCGTATGACTGCCGATATAGCCGGCGCCGCCGGTCACGAGTATAGCCATGGCACTCTCAATATCCCTGTCGTCGTCCGGCGTGTAAGGCCGAGCGGAGCAATGGTGACGGAACGAGGTGGAATTTAGGTGTAAAGTTCGCCCCCGATGCGCGATTCCGGGCCGTTTTCAGCCTGCAAGCGCAAATATGGTTGCCAAATTCTCACCGTCCGCCGCAGTCAATAAGGTGTTCATCCGCCATGGACGCAGTCCTGTTCGTCAAAACCTCGTCTCTTGGCGATGTCGTTCACCATATGCCCGCCGTGACCGATGCGCGCCAGCGTTTTCCACAGGCGCATATCGCCTGGGTCGTCGAGGAGGCGTTCGCGCCGCTGGCGCGGCTGCATCCGGGCGTCGATGAGGTCATTCCGGTGGCGACGCGGCGCTGGCGGTCGCATCCCGTCTCGCCGGAAACATGGCGCGAGATCGGCGGGTTTCGGCGGGTCTTGCGGGCGCGCCGGTTCGACAGGATCGTCGATACTCAAGGGCTTGTCCGCTCGGCGCTGATTGCGCGCATGGCGCGCGGTGAACGCCACGGCTACGACGCCGGCAGCATCCGCGAGCCGCTCGCTGCCTATACTTATGATGTGCGCCACCGCGTGCCGCGCGGCATTCATGCCGTGACGCGCACCCGCGCGCTGACCGCGCTGGCGCTGGGCTACAGCTTCGAGAGCTCGATCGACTACGGCCTGCCGCGCCCGCCGCCATCCGGCGGCGCGCCCTATGCGGTGCTGCTGCACGGCACCTCGCGCGAGCGCAAGGAATGGCGGGAGTCCGACTGGATCGGGCTTGGCCGAGAACTGCGCCAGCGCGGCCTCGATATCATCCTGCCAAGGGGTGCCGACGCCGAACGCCTGCGCAGCGAGAAGCTGGCGGCCGCGATCGCCGGCAGTCAGGTGCTGCCGCGCCGCCCGCTCGGCGAGACGGCGCAGGTCATTGCGGGGGCTGCGCTGGTGGTCGGCGTCGATACCGGATTGCTGCATCTGGCGGCGGCCTATGCGGTGCCGCTGGTCGGCATTTTTACGGCGACCGATCCCGGGCTGACCGGTCCGGTCGGCAGCGGGCCGATCACCATTCTCGGCGGCCCGCGGGATTATCCGGGTTACGCCCAGATCGTCTCGGCCGTGGATGCGCTGCCGGGCATCGCGGGCCGGTGAGTCTTCCGTAACTATCGTGCGTTTGCAGCGAGCACGCGGCCTGCCGCCGCGAGGACGTCGGCGGGCGGAATGGCGCGGATATAGGAATCGTCCGTTCTTGCCGCGATGGAGTGGTACGGCATCTCGGTGTCGCGCAGGCTTGCCGGCTGCACCACGGCGGCGAGCGGATTGAGCGGCGCCCAGTGCCATGGGCTGGTTGGACCGAAAATACCGATGGTCGGCGTGCCGATGGCGGCTGCGACATGCAGCAGCCCGGAATCGTTGGCGATGGCGAGGCGGGCGGCGGCGATCGCCAGAATGCCGTTGCGCAGGTCGCCGCCGGTGAGGTCGCGGACCCGCGGGCCGCCGGTCGCGGCGATCTCGCGGGCAAGCGCCGTCTCGCCGGGGCCGCCGACCACCCAGATGTCGTATCCCTCGGCCGCCAGCGCGCGCGCCGCCTCGCCATAGTAAGGCCAGCGCTTGTGAATGCCGACCGAGCCGGGAGCCAGCACGATGGCGGGACGCTCGCCCAGTTCGTTCGCCTGCCGCCAGGCCGCAATCTCGGCGGCGGGAACCGTGAGCTGCGGTACAGGCCAATGATTCGGCCGCCCCGCGTTCGCGGGCAGCGCCAGCATGGCGTTCTTGTCGATCAGGCGGGGCAAGGCCCGCTCGCCCCAGCGCCAGTCGTTCAGGAGGCCGAACCGGGCCTCGCCGACAAATCCGGTTCGCTCGGGAATGCCCGCCAGCGCCGGCGCAATCGCCGATTTCCAGGTTCGCGGCAGTACCAGCGCCGTGCCGTAGCGCTCCGCGCGCAGGCGGCGTGCAAGCGCGGCCTGCCGCCGCAGCGCCAGCCGTGAGCGCGGCAGATCATGGACGATCGCGGCTCGCACGCCCGGCATATAGTCGGTCAGCGGCGCGCAGAGCGGGGTGGACAGGATATCGACCGGCCGGTTGGGCCAGCGTTGTTTCACAACCCGGACCACGCTATGACCGCGAACGAAGTCGCCGATCCAGTTGTAGGGAACGATCAGCAGCGGACGGGTTTCCGCCTCGTCGACCTGGCCGGGGATGGTGTTGGGCGAATCTTTATTCATGGTTTGCACGGGATGGGACGGCGCGGTAATGGCTGGCGGCTGTCGTTTGAGACCCGTCGGTAGCCGCTCTCGCCATTCAGGTAAAGATGCCCGAAGGCTTGCGTCCGGGTTGTCCGGCATCCGCCGACCCGCGTGACGATGGCCGGAAGGTCGGATACGAGGGCGTCGGTCTCGCCGCCCAAGGGCATTGGTGCCGGAGCCGATTGAGGAGAGAACATGTATCTGGTCACCGGAGGCGCCGGCTTTATCGGCTCGAACGTGGTTGCCGCCCTCAATGAGGCGGGACATGCCGATGTCGTGGTTTGCGATACGCTCGGCTGCGAGGGCAAATGGCGCAATCTGGCCAAGCGCCAGTTGGCCGATATCGTGCCTCCCGCTGAGTTGACCGAGTGGCTGCATGGCCGCCGCCTCGATGCGGTCATCCATCTCGGCGCGATTTCGGAGACAACCGCGACCGACGGCGATCTGGTGATCGAGACCAATTTCCGGCTGTCGCTGCGCCTGCTCGACTGGTGCGCCTCGCGCTCGACACCCTTCATCTATGCATCGTCGGCGTCCACCTATGGCGATGGTGAGCAGGGCTTTTCCGACGACAACGCGCTCGCATCGTTGCGCAAACTGCGGCCGATGAATCTCTACGGCTGGAGCAAGCACCTGTTCGACATGGCGGTGGCCGAGCGCGTCGCCAGTGGCGAGCGTATGCCGCCGCAATGGGCCGGGCTGAAATTCTTCAACGTGTTCGGCCCGAACGAGTATCACAAGGGCGCGATGATGAGCGTGCTAGCCAAGCGCTTCGACGATATCCGCGCGGGGCGGACGGTCGAGCTGTTCAGGTCGCATCGCGACGGTATCGCCGACGGCGACCAACGCCGCGATTTCATCTATGTCGATGACGTCGTCAGCGTGATCCTCTGGCTGCTTAAAACGCCACGGACGAGCGGAATTTTCAATGTCGGCACCGGAGCGGCGCGGAGCTTCCGGGAACTGATCCTGGCCGCTTATGCCGCGCTCGATGCCGCGCCCAATATTTCCTACGTCGATATGCCCGAACATATTCGCGGCAGTTATCAGTATTTCACCCAGAGCGAGATGGGGCGGCTTGCGCAAGCCGGCTACAATGGCGGCTTCACGTCGCTTGAAGACGCCGTCGGCGATTACGTGCGAAACTTCCTCGATGCGTCCGATCGCTATCGCTGAACCAGACACCGCCGCAGGAATTGGCTGATGTTCGACTTCGATGCACTGTCCGCAGCATTTCCAAAGGTCACGGTGCTGTGCATCGGCGATCTGATGCGCGACGAATTCATCTATGGCGAGGTCTCGCGCATTTCGCCGGAAGCGCCGACGCCGGTGATCGCCACGCGCCGCAGCGAAAGCCACATCGGCGGCGCGGGCAATGTGGCGCGCGGCGTCGTCGCCCTCGGCGCACAGTGCATCTTCGTCGGCGTCGTCGGTGACGATGAGACGGGCCGCGCGCTGTCGGCGGAACTGGCGGACGTCTCCGGAATTGATGCGCGACTCGTGACGCATCCCGGTCGTCCCACCACGCGCAAGGTGCGCTTTGTCTCGGATCATTATTCGACGCATATGCTGCGCGCTGACTGGGAGGTCGCCGCGCCGGTCGAGCCGCAGGTTGAACGGCGGTTGATCGAGGTGATCGAGGCGGCGTTGCCGCGTGCCGACATCGTGCTGCTGTCGGATTATGCCAAGGGCGTGCTGACGGCAGGCGTCATCCGCGCGGCGATCGACGGTGCGCGCCGGCTCGGCAAGCGGATCGTCGTCGATCCCAAGAGCCTCAATTTCGCGGTCTATCGCGGCGCGACGGTGCTGACGCCGAACCACAAGGAATTTGCCGCCGCGACCCGGAGCCGGGCCGGCGAGATGGCCGAGATCGTCGCCTCCGCGCAGGAGATCATGACGCAGGCCGATTGCGAGGTGCTGCTGATCACCCGCAGCGAGCAGGGCATGGCGCTGGTGCCGCGCGAGGGCGATGCGATCAGCGTTCCGGCGTATCCTGTCAAAGTGCGCGACGTTTCGGGCGCCGGCGACACCGTGGTCGCCACGCTCGCCGTGTCGCTCGCGGCCGGCGCTGGCTGGGAGGATGCGTTGCGCCTTGCCAACGCGGCGGCGGCCGTCGCTGTCGGCAAGCAGGGGACGGCCACCGTGACGGCAGGCGAGTTGCGCCGCCGGATCCTGCCGCCGGCCTCGCTCGCAGCCGAACAGAAGATCGCCGGCGACGGCGCGGCTCTTCAGGCGCATCTTGCGCAATGGCGTAAGCACGATCTGCGGATCGGCTTCACCAATGGCTGTTTCGATATTCTCCATCCCGGTCATGTCCGGGTCGTGACCCAGGCGCGCGCCGCCTGCGACCGCCTGATCGTCGGCCTCAACAGCGACGCCTCGGTGCGGCGGCTGAAGGGACTGGAGCGGCCGGTGCAGACGGAGCGCGCCCGCGCCGAGGTGCTGGCGGCGCTGGAGGCGGTCGATCTTGTCGTGATCTTCGACGAGGACACCCCGCTCGAGTTGATCAGGGCTATCCGGCCGAACGTGCTCGTCAAGGGCAGCGACTACCGGCCGGACCAGGTGGTGGGCCACGATGTCGTTGCGGCCTATGGCGGCAGCGTCGTGCTGGTCGATCTGCTGCAGGGGTTCAGCACCACGGCGCTGGTCGAGCGCGCGCGCACGGCGCGGTCATGATGACAGTTGTTCCAGCTTCCGCGACATTGCCGCGCTGGCGCGATCCGCGGGCCTGGCTGAAGACCGCGGACGTTTTCGCCGTATTGGCGGTGGCGTCGCTGCCATGGTCCACGTCGCTGCCGGCGATTTTCATCGCGATCTGGCTGATCGTCCTGCTGCCCGCCATCGATCCGCGGGATTTCCTGGAGGTGCTGCGGCGGCCGGCGTCCTATGTGCCGCTCGCATTCTTTGTTCTTGCGGTGGTCGGCGTGCTGTGGTCGGAAGGGCCGTGGAGCGTCCGCTTCTATGCCATTAAGCCGGCGGCCAAGCTGCTGGTGTTGCCGCTTCTGTTCTATCATTTCAGGCATTCGACGCGGATCGTCTGGGTGCTGGGCGCTTATCTGGCGTCCTGTGCGCTGCTGATGATGTTGTCGTGGCTCGTTGCCTATGACCCGCGCTTCGCGCTCAAGCTGAACGAGGCGCCGGAAGGCTACGGCGTTCCGGTAAAGAACTATATCGCCCAGAGTCAGGAGTTCGCGCTATGCGCCATTGCGCTGGCGTGGCCGGTGATGGACCTGATCCGGCGCGGGCGCTATCGCTGGGCGCTGGCCTTTGCCGTGCTCGGCGTCGCCTTCATTCTCAACATGATGTTCGTCACCGTATCGCGAACGGCGCTGGTGACGCTGCCGGTGATGATCGGCGCCTT